>DATLTS010000044.1 GCA_035533475.1 Mycobacteriales bacterium
GGGACAGCAGCGCCCCGATCCCGCCGGCGACCGCCTTGCCGGCGCCACCGAACAGCCAGGTCAGCAGCCAGCCCATCAGTGCACCGTCCCGCCGATGCCGAAGGCGAAGTTGACCAGTGCGACCGCCGCGCCGGCGATCAATGCGCCGACCGCCCCACCGAGGACCATCAGCCGACCGGAGCTGGCAGCGCCGTAGTGGCCCGCCCGGCTACCCAGCCCCCACGAGGCGGCGCCAGCCAGGATCGCCAGTACGCAGGCGAGCAGCACCCACGTCATCAGCCCACCCACCATGGCGGCGAGCTGGGTGGTGCCGGGCAAGTTCGAGTTCGGGTTGACGATGATGCCGGTGGGCATGGCAGCCTCCGCAGGTCGACGGTGAAGCGGTCGACCTGCAGGCTGCTCAGCTACTTCACCAAAACTTCACCGGCCAACGCCAGGACGAGAGGGGCGACCCGGCGGTGAAGTAGGCGGTGAACACGGAGCAAGCGCGCAACTTGCCATGGCGGATCAGTCCGATGCCCGAGGTCGCTCAAGAGCACGGCTTCGGTGAGCGGCTCGGTCTGGGAGAGCAGAGCGCAGGCGGACGCAACGTGGGCTCCATCCGACCGATCAACGCACACACCGGCGCTCAGGTCGACGAACAGAGCTGGCAGTGATGCAGCATTCCGAAGGAACAGCCACCACGCGGGGAACGGCCTCCGGATCGCCGCCTCTGTGCCGGTCGTGGCCTGCTACGCGGGCGCGGTCGGAGAGCGCCGATCACCCAGTTCGGCGGCGTGCCGTGGCCACCGCGGAGACGTCGAGAGGATCCGCGCTCGCATGCTGGAGCAAGCACCTCGGGCCGCCCCGAAGGGGGATCCGTTTCCGGTGATCATCAGCTCGGCCGGGGGGCTCTCTGCCAGAGTTGGGTCATGGCCACAACGAGCTTCGGCTACGACGGTGACGGCGGCCTCGGCGATCGGCTACTCGCAGCCGTGCTACGCGGTGAGAAGACGGCGACGTCGTCGCTGGCCGTCGAGTACCTCTCCGGCGAATCGCTGCCGCGGGTCGGCCAGCAGTCCGAGCTGGTTGACCACGCCGGCCGAAGGCATGGGATGATCGAGACGACACGAGTCCGGATCATCCCGCTCGACGCAGTCGGTGACGATGTGGCGAGGGATGAGGGCGAGGGCTTCGCCGACGCGGTCGAGTGGCGCCGGGCTCATGAAGCGTTCTGGGGCGAGACCATAGAGATGATCCGCGCCGACGCCGGTGACTCCACCTGGGAGCTGCGAGACAGCGAGCCGGTCGTGGTGGAGTGGTTCCGCCTCCTCGACGACCAAGGGCCCACGACGGGCTGACGCCGCGTCGTACGAGGATCCGTAACCGCAGCTGCCGCCGTTGTCGTGGCTTGTCTCGGGCTGGCGAGGGGGTGCGAGGAGTGCTGTGGGCTTCAGGAGTAGTCGGCCCAGATCCTGCGCTCGGTGCCGTCGACGGTGACCTCGCCACCGTAAGGTAGGAGCCACTGGGGCCGGGTGTGCCCGAAGGGCACCCCGACGCAGACGACCGCATCGGAGTTGTAGCGGCCGACGACGTCGATAGCGACGTCGCGCTGAGCAGAGCGGTAGTCCGTGCGTTCTGCGGCGGACGGCTGCTTGTCAAAACTCGACGCAGGTGGACGTGCCACGAGCAGGGCGCCGGCAGCGGCGAGCAGTCCCCGCTCACCGAGGGACCGCAGGATCCACCCGAACTCCCGGGCCGGGATGATCTCCTCGCTGGTTTCCAGGATCAGCACCGCGCCGTCGAGCACCGCGGGGTCTGGCGGGAAGCGCCCAGTTGCGAGGATCCACTGGAGGACCTCGACGCAGCCACCCCAGGTTCGGCCGGTCACGGTGCGAGCGGGACCGCCCCACGCCCAGGCTTCGGTGGTTTCGCGCTCGCCGTACTCGCTGAGCGCGGCGGGGTCGGTCCAGTCCTTGCCGAAATCTTCGGACTCGCCCGGGTCGGTGACCTCGAGGCGCTCGCCGGTCAGCAAGGCCGCGCGGAGCGAGGCACTGTGGCAGGCGTCGACCGCTGGGCCGGGACCCAGCTGGACCTGCGTCGAGCCGCCGTGGAAGCTGGCGATGCCGTGGGTCCACAGCCACGACAGCAGATTGCTGTTGTCGCTGTAGCCGCAGAACGGCTTGGGGTCCGCCCCCACGGGGCCGGGGTCGAGGTGCGCCACGACCTGGATCTGGTCCTCCCCACCGATCGTCGCGACCACGGCGCGAATCTCCGGGTCGGCGAACGCAGCGTTCAGGTCAGCCGCACGCTGCCGCGGGCTGGCGCCGACCTGGCGGGTGGTCGGGTACTCGACCGGGACGAGGCCGGTGATCTCGCTCAGGCGCCGCATCGCCTGCTCGTGAACCACCGGTGCCACGCCCGGAGCAGCGAACGACGGCGAGACCACCGCTACTTTCTCACCACGACGGGCCTTCGGCGGGTGCATGAGCTCGGGGACCATACGTCCATCCGATCAGGACCGCACGGCTCCGGCAAGCGCGTTTCCCCCGCCCCGCGTCCAGCCTTCGGTCGGTGAAGGTCAAGTTTGCCCACGCCCTGGACAACTGCGACCGACCACCCGTGTCCGTGCCGCATGACGAACGGCCTACGGGAACGCCTGGTGGCAGAAGGTTCCCAAGAGCAGGTGTCCCGTATACCCCGCCCGAGAAGAAGCCCGGAGACCCCCCGCTATGCGGGGCACGCCCGGAAGCCTCCTCGACCGAGTGCAGGGGTGTTGCACGCAGCCCTGCGGCACCTCTCCTCACGGACGAGCCGCTTGCTGGGATTAGCACTGCCGGATTGGCCGGGCGGTGCGCTCGTCGAGCGAGCAACCACAGATCGCCCGCGGCCTCGCACCCGCTCCGAGCGACGGATCGCGTGTGTCCTTACCTAACCTCCGCATCGATACGGCCCTCTCCCGGACCGACCATAGCCGTCTACTACACGCCGGGTCGAAGGGTTCAGCGACGGTGCTCTTCGAACGCGAGGGTGCCCGCGCATGGCCTTGTCGGACCGAGCCGACGCCTACTGCGGAGGAGACTTTCTGGTCTCGGGTCAGCCGGCTTGGCGGGCGGCGCACCGCTGGGCGAGGGTGTGGAGCCGGTCGAGTTCGCGGTCGGTGTCGGGATGCACCCGGTCAGCCAGATCGGCTTCGTCTTCGATGACGGTGTGAAGCTGTTTGGCGTAGATCTGCACCATGCCGGGTCGGCCGGCTTCGGCGGCGGCGGTTGCAGCCAGCAGGTACAGCGATTCCTCGTACGGGTTGACCTTGATGCCGGCGGCGGCGGCTGTTTCGGCGGCCGGGTAGTCGCCGTGGGCGAGGTCGGTTTCGGCGAGGTCACGGGCCAGGTCGGCGGCGGCGGAGCAGATTTCGGAGACGTGGTTTTCGGCGTAGATCCATTCGCAGCGGCGCCCCAGCCCGTCGAAGGGGCGGCCGCGCAGCAGGGCCAGCGCGGCCCGCTTTTGGCTGGGGTCACCGGCGGCCAACGTTTGGAAGCGTTGCCAGTCGCTGCCGATCGTCGGGTCGAGCCGGTGAACGGGGCCTTTGCTGATGGCGGCGTCGAGCAGCGCCCGGGCTTCGGCGAGTCGCTGGCTGACCACTTGGAGGTGGTAGGGCTTGTCCGGCCACAGCGCGGTGGACAGTTTTTCGGAGTCGACGCCGGAGCGGTGTAGGGCGAGGTAGACGATGAGTTCGAGCACCTTGAGCCGCCGTGGTGCGGGCGCACCGAGCAGCTCGACGGGGCCGAGGATGCAGACTTCGATGCCGGTCGCGGATTCGGCGGCTGGTGCCTGGTCACGGGCCTGTTGGTAGGTCGGGTCGTCGGCCGGCACGTCCGGCGGGGTCAGCTCGATCACCCGGGCCTGGACTGCCTGCCCGCGGGTGCCGCTGGTCGCCGCCGGGGTCGGCTCGCTTGGGTGCGGCGCGGGGACCGCGGGGTCGGCGAGGGGGACCCGGACCGCGGCCAGTGTGTCGGCGAGGGTCGCGAGTTCACCCGGCTCGGCCCGGACGGGGGTCAGCTCCCCGAGCCCGGGGACCCTGAGCAGTCCGCTGGCCTCGTCGAGCTGGCAGGCTTCGGCGTCGGGGTGCGCACCGAGCAGCACCGCGAGCAGGGGGCTGGCCGGGTCGCGGCCGGCCACGGCCAACTCGTCCGGCAGGGCGTCGGCGGAGATGCCGGCGAGCAGCAGCAGCGGGGTGGTGGCGTCGCCGGCGGCGCGGGCCGCGGCCACGGTGGGGGTGTCCGAGTCGGCGAGTTCGGCGCGGACCCGGTCGGCGTAACGGACGAGCTGGGTGAGGTTGTCGGGGTCGGGGTCGACGGTGTCGAGCCGGTCGATCCCAGGCAGCTGCGGCAGCAGGCCGTGGGCGGTGTGCACGTGGGCCAGCGCGGCCCACGGAGCCCCGGTGAGTCCGAGAGCGATGCCGGCCGCGATCGGCGCGGTCTGCTCGATGGGGCCGGTCAGCGCGAGCAGGCCGACGGCTTCCAGGTTGAGGAAGACGTCGGTGTTGTCGAGTCGGCCGATCGGGGCGAGTGCGGGCGCGGGATCCGGGTCGGCCTCGATGGCGTAGGTGAACGGCCCGGCCTCGGCCGGTAACCGCCACCGGCCGGGCGCCGGTTCGGTGAACGGCGCTGGTGGCGGGACAGCCGGGTCGGTGAACAGGATGTCGATGGCGCCGTCCGGTTGGGCGAGCACCGCCCGGACGGTGGTTCCGTGGGGGGCTTGGGCGGCGGCGAGTCGCACCGCCTGGCGGACCCGGTCAGCTACCGGCTCGAGCTGGTCGGCGGCCCGGCGGATCGCGGCCGCCGCTGGTGGCTGGGGGCGGGGCCGGCGGTCGCGCCGGCGATGGTGCTGGGCGCTGACCGCGGCCCGGCGCAGGGTGGCGGCGGCCGCGGCCAATCCGAGTCCGAGACCGACCCCGAGGCCGACGCCGGCCGGGGTGATCGGGGCTGCCGGCTCAACTGCCCGGCCCGGTGGCGTCGAACGGGGGTGCCCGTCGGTCGGGGACAGCACCGGCGCCTCGCCGCTGACCGACGGTTCTCGTGTGGGGGCGGGGGGGACGGATCGGGGTGCGCTGTGGTCGGGGGCGACTGGTCGCGGTTGGCCCTGGCGAGGGATTACCGGCGGGACGTCAGCGTCGGCGGGCAGTCTGGTCGCGTCGGCGGGCAGCAGCAGCACCCAGGCGGGGCGGATCAGGTTGGCCCGGGTCAGTCGCCCGCCGTCGGGTTGGAGCCGGCCTTCGTTCAACTGGTAGATCTCGCGCCAGCGCTGCCCGTCGCCGAGATGACGTTCGGCGATGTCCCACAGGTTGTCGTGCCACCGGCCGTCCGGCGGGGCCACCACGTACACCCGCAGGTCCGCCGACTCAGGCAGCAATGCCGACCGTGAAACGCTGGCCTGCCGGCCCGGGTCGGCGGTCGGCGGGACCAGGCATTCGGCCGGACTGGTCGGGCGCGGTGGCTGCTCGGGACGGACGGCGGCCAGCGCCGTGGTGTACGCGGCGGGCGCGGCGGCCCGGGTGAGCACCACCGCAGAAACGGCGTGGCCGGTCACGGTCAGGGTTGGGCCGGCGCCGAGGGCGATCAGCACGCTGACCACCAGCTGGTGCGCGAGTCGCTGGCTGGCCCCGCCGAGGGGAATCCGCCGGGCGGGTCGATCGGACAGTTCGGCCCGCACCTCTGCCGCCACGCACACCAACAGGTGCGCCCAGGCCAGCCAACCCAGGATCGTGACGAACTTCAGCACGGTGCCGGCGGCCAGCGGCGCGGTCAGCCCGTGCCCCAGCCCGGCCAGCGTCGGCCAGCTGTGCGGGCCCGGCCAGCCGACCAGCAGGATCAGGGCAACCGGCGGACCGGCGAGCAGCACGAGCAGCGCGAGCGCGGCGCCCAGCCCGGTCGCCTGCCGGGAGATCGGCCGGGCGCGCGCCGTCGAGGCGGGGGCGGGGCGGCGGGTCATGGGCCTGTCCCGGTGAGCACCCCACGCTCCGGGTGGGCGGTGGCCGCCCCTCGGGTGACGAAGGTGTCGTATCCGATCAAACCCAGCAGCACGGTCGCGGTGTGGGTGGTGACGGTCACTGTGACCCCGTCCCCGGTGACCGTCGCCTGGCAGCCGTCGGCGGGTTCGGCAGCGGCCACGAAAGCGCAGGCGGCCACCCGTGCCGCCGGGGCGTCGATCCGGTCGATGCCGGTGGACCGGTACGCGGACAAGTCGAGCTGGTCGGCGCCGGCCCGGGCGGCCTGCCCGGCGAGGTCGGCGGCGTGCTGACGGGCGGTGATCGCCCGGCCGCCGTCGATGACCAGCCCGGCGAGGGCGAACAGGCCCAGCGCCAACCCGACGGTGAGGACCGCGACCATGCCGTCGTCGCCGGCACACCGCCACCGCCGCCTGTCGCATTGGGCTGTCATGGCAGCCCCCGGTAGATCTCGATGGGTGCAGCCATGGTCGCGGTCAACGTCTTGTGCCCGGGCAGCCCGGTTCCGGTCAGCCCCGACAGATCTGCGGTGCAGGCCACGCTGACCCGGACCAACCCGCCGGGACGGAACAAGGTGGTGTCCACGGACACGGCCAGCTGGGTGCAGTTCATCTGCTGACCGGTCAGATCGGCGGTGGCCGCGGTCCGGGCGGCGGCCACCGCGGCGGCCGGGGAGTCGGTCAGGCTGGCCGCCCGGGCGGCGTCGCTGGCCGCGCCTTGCACCAGAGCGTCGGCGCCGGCGATCCGGCCGGCCCCGACGACGAACAGCAATACCAGCATGAGCACTGGGGCGAGCAGCACGAACTCGACGGCCACCGACCCGCCGTCCGCAGCTGCCCGCCGGTTCACGACACACCACCGGGAGGGCTAGCCCCGGCGGGCGCCGAACCCGCGGTGGTGCCGGGGACATCGGGGTGGAACTGCTCGATCGGCCCGGTGGCCACCGCCCGGATGGTCAACGCCAGCCCGGGGATGATGCTGACTGCCCGGCCGGTGACGATCACGGTGGCGGTGGTCGTGGTGAGGCTGACCGCGAAGCTTGGGGCGGTGACCAGGTCGGGGCCGAGGGAGTGCACGTAGCCGAGCCCGGCGGTGCTCGCCTGGCTGTCCACGAGGCTGAGGCTGGTGGCAGAGCGGACGGTCCGGTCGGCCTGCTCGACGGCGGCGAGCAGCACCTGACGGGCGTAGTAGTACAGGGCGGCTTGCACCACCAGGAAGACGACCAGCATCAGCACCGGGGCGAGCAGCACCAGCTCCACCGGGGAGCTTCCCCGCTCCCCGGTCCGCCAGCGGCGAGGGGGCGTGCGCACGGTCATGGTCGGTGTCGTCGTGACGTGTGTGCTACGGGGTGTTGAGGTTGATCTGGTGGGCTTTCTGGGTGACCTTCGCGTAGATCAGGGTGCCGACACCGATCGCCATCGCCGCGCCGATGGTCACGATGATCACCCACTGGATGGTGTCGCCACGGTCGGTTCCGCCGGTACGGACCCGGTTCCGCACCGTGGTGAACAGCGCGGTGAGCACGGCCAGTTCGGGGGCCAGCACCGCCAGCAGCGGTGCGGCGAGGCGGGTTGGGCTGGTGGGTCGGTAGGTCATGGGCACCTCCGCGGTTCGATGGGTCAGAAGCTGAGCAGCTTCGCGACGGCCGGGTAGCCGAGGAACAGGAGGAACCCGAGGGCCAGAACAACCTGGGCGACGAGCATCGCCTGGGTGGCCTCGTTGGCCCGGCCGTGCAGGTCGGACAGTTCGCGGTCCCGCAGCGAGGCGGCCTGCGCCCGCAGGCTGGCCTCGGCCTGCGCGCCGCCGCCTTCGACCAACGCGAGCCGGGCGGCGGTGTCGACCAGCTCGGGCAGGGCCAGCTCGTCGCCGAGCCGGCCGAGCGCGGCGGGTGGGCTGAGTCCGTCGGTGCGGGCGTCGGAGAGCGCGCCGCGGATCCGGGCGAACGCGTCGCCCCGGCCGAGCCGGGCGGCGTCGGTGAGCGCCTCGGCGAGACCAGCGCCGCTGGCCATCCGCATCGCGACCAGGTCGAGGTAGGCGCCGACCGCGGTCCGCAGCCCGCGGCGGGCCTGACCGGCCCGGGTGCGGACCTGAACGTCCGGCAGATAGAAGCCGGTGAGGGCGCAGCCCAGGCCCAGCCAGGCCGGGACCAGCAGCGGCACCGTGATACCAGCCAGCCGGGCCACCCCGGTGAGCAGAACCGGGGTGAGCAGGCCGGCGAGGGTCCAGCCGAGCTTCGCGGCGGCGAACTCCGCCGGGTCCAGGTCGAGCACCCGCAGGTCCGCACCCAGGCCGGGGCGCAGCCAGCCGCGGGCCGCCAGCGCCGCCGCGACCCGCCCGCCGACCACCGCGGTGACCCAGCGGCTGCTACCGGCCACGGGGAAGGTCGGGCGGATCGCGGGACGCCAGGCGGCGGCCGCGTCGAGTCGGGTGAGGGTGGTCAGCGGGTCAGGCCGGGCGGGCCACAGGCCGACAGCGAGCAGCAACAGGCCGCATCCCAGACCGGCGCCGGCGAGGATAGCGGCGGTCACCGCGGGGTCCCCCGGGCCGACGGGCCGAGCAGCCGGACGACCGGTTGCGGCGCGGACAGCCGGCGCAACCAGCCGAAGCCGAAGGTGAAAACGGCGACGATCACGGCGAGCATCAGCTGACCGGCCGGGGCGCGGTAGGGGGCCACGTAGCCGGGGTTGAGCAGCGCCAGACCGAGGCCGACGGTAATGGTGACCGCCATCACGATGAGCACCCCGCGGCGGGTGCCGCGGCGGTCGGCCTCGACCTTGCGGCGGACCTCGAGCTGGGCACGGGCTGAGCGGGCCAGCGCGGAGAGCACCGCGACGAGCTGCCGCCCCTGGGCGTGCGCGTTGAGGATGAGCGCGGCCACGATCAGGTCGGCGTCCTGGTCGTCCAGCTCGTCGGCCAGCGTCCCCAGCGCCTCGGGCAGCGGGACCCGTTCGCCGACCCGCTCGGCGAGGGCGGCAAGTTGTGGGCGGATCGGCGCGGCCGCCGCGGGCACGCTGGCCAGCAGCGCGTCCGGTAACGCGACCCCGGCCGCGGTCAGGTCGCGCAGCGATTCGGCCCACCCGGCCAACGCCTCCAGCCGGGCGGTGGCCGCTTTCGCGGCGGCGACCCCGCCGAACAGCCGCGGCCAGAAGTAGACCAGCCCCCCCAGTGCCGCGGCGACCGCGACCCAGCGGGTGGCCACCAGCACCAGGACGGCTACCACGGCCGCGCCGGCCGCCCGTTCGGTGTCGCGTCGTGACCAGCCGTGCCGCGGCCCGGCCGCGGGGCGTGAGCCGAGGCCGATCATCAGCAGCCCGGCACCGACGCCGGCGCCGCAGCCGACGACCAGGATCAACCGGGTGGTCATCGGCGAACCAGTTGGGTGTGGGGTGAGTAGCCGTGCGCGGCGAGCCGGGCGGCCCGGGCTGGGGTGATCGGCGCGGCCGGCTCGGCGAGCAACTCCCCGGGGCTGGTGGCGAACACTTCGGAGGACACCACCTGGGTGCCGTCCCAGCCGACCACCTCGCGGACCGACTCGACGAAGCGGTGCACCCGCCCGTCCGGCAAGCTCACCCGGCGCATGTGCACCACGAAGTCGATGGCCCGGGCGATCAGCCGGCCGGTGGCCTCCACCGGGACGTGCGCCGGGCCGCGCAGCGCGTAGTCGGCCAACCGGTCGAACACACTGAGGGCGTCCCGGGAGTGGCACGACGACATCGAGCTCGACGCGCCCTGACTCATCGCGTCGAGCATCGCGGAAACCTCGCCGCCGATGATCTCCCCGACCAGGGTGCGGTCCGGGTTCATTCGCCGGGAACGTTCAACCAGTTCAGCCAGGCTCATCCCGCCGACGCCTTCGGCGTTGGGCAGCCGCTCCTCCAACGCCCGGACGTCGCGGTGCAGATCCGGGAAGTGTTCGATCCCAAGTTCCCGGAAATGCTCGATCGTGATGATCGACTCGTGGTAGGGGATGGCGTTCGCCAACGCCCGCAGCTGGGTGGTCTTACCGGCGAACGGCTCCCCGGAGATGATCAGGTTGCAGGCACCGTGGGCCGCGGCGGTGAAGAAGTCCAGGAGTTCGGTGGAGAACGAGCCTCGTTCGTGCAACTCGTCCAGGGTGATCCGCTGCAGCCGGTACAACCGGATGGACACGGACGGGCGTTCGCAGACGCTCATCAGGGCGTGCATCCGGGAGCCGTCCGGCAGCCGGGTCTCCAACCAGGGGTGCACCGGGTCGAACGGGCGGCTGGACAGCCCGCCGTAGGCGCCGATGGTGCGCACCCACTCGATCAGCTCGGCGTCCGAGTCGGCCACCGCTGGACCGGCCACGAGCTGACCGTCGGTCTTGTGCAGCCACACCCGGTCGGCCCCGGTGATCTCGATCGCGATGTTCGTCCCGTCGTTGATCAATGGTTGCAACCGGCCGAGCCCGAAACGGGCGGCATAGACGGCCTCGGCCAGCTCACGGTCGTCCTCCGGCGGGGGCAGCGGCCCGCCGCGGGCGGCGAGTTCGCGGCGACGGAAGTCCTCGATCGCGGCGGCGATCAGGCTGCGCCCCAGCTCCCGCTCGTCGTCGTCACTCAGCAGCCGCTGGCCGGTCTCAGCGCGGGCCCGCCGGGCCGCCCGCAGCCGCTCGGCGACCTCCGCGCCGAGTTCGCGGACCAGGGTGTAGTCCACAGCTCAGCCCTCCCCCGCCGACGCCAGCTCGGCCGGCCTCGCGACCGGTGCGGTGTCGGTCGGCCCCGCCGGGAATGCGGGCTGGGTGAAGACGGCCAACCGGCCGGCCAGCTCGCGGGCGGCGCCCAGGTAGTGGCTGCGGTCCAGCCGGCGGGTCCACGGCGCGAACAGCCCGCCCGCCGCCGGATCCTCTGGCAGCCAGCCCACCATGTCGACCGCCAGCCCGGTGCCGGCCAGCAGGCCGCGCAGCTGCTCGACCGGGGCGGCCGGGGCGAGCCCGCCGACCGCGACCGCGATCAGTCGGCCGCGGCGGCCGGGCAGCTGGTCGGCGGCGGCCAGGGTGTGCCGGCCGTGCGCCAGACCCGCCACGCTGATCCGCACCAGCACGACCAGCAGGTCCGCGCCCGCGAGGATCGGCAGCGCCGGCCCGGCAGGGGCGAGCAGCCCGCAGTCGCAGACCACATCCACGTCACGCAGCCCGGCGAACAGGTGGGCCAGGCCGGGCCAGCTGACCGACATTGCGGCGGCCTGGGCGGGGGACTCCACCCCGACGAGCACCGGCAGGCCGCCGGCGACCGTTTGCACATGCTCGGTGAGCCGGTCCGCGGTTCCCCCTTCACGCACCGCCGGGGCGAGGGAGACCAGGCCCCGGTCGCGGGCCAACGGCCGGCCGTGCTCGTCGGCCAGCCGCAGCGCCAGGTCCCCGCCGGAAGGGTCACATTCGGCCAGCACCACCGGTGTCGGCCACACCGCCGCGAGCGCCGTCGCCGCGGTGGTCGCCCCCGGGCTGGCCTTGCCCCGGGTGATCGCGAGCAGGGTCACGACCCGGACCCCGCCAGCAGCGCGAGGCTGACCGTTCCGGCGGCGGCGGCGCTGGCCACGCTCACCGCCTGGCCGGGGCCGACAGCCAGATCGACCAGGGTGGTGTCACTGGTCGGGTCCGGCTGCACTGACAGCACCAGCGCCGCGGGCACCAGCACCCCGCCCGGGCTGGCCGACCCGCCGCCGGTGTTGGTGGCGACCTGTAGCACAGCGACCCGGTCACCGGCGGCCAGCTCGCCGCCGGGCAGGCTGCCCGGCTTCAGCGCGACCCCGACCACCTCCTGATCGCCGGTCGGGGTGCCGGCGGCGGTCAGCATGCCGGTCTCCAGCAGGGTGCCGGCCGGCAGGTCCGCGGTCAGGGTGCGCCCGACCAGCCGCGCCGCCGCCGACGCCGGGATCGCGTTCAGCCCGGACCCGGACAGGTGGGCCACCCGCAGGTCGGCGGCCGTCATCGGCTGGCCGATGCTGACCGGGTGGGCCAGCGCCAACACGGCGAGCTGCCGGCTCGCCCCGGTGTACAGGACGCCGGCGGTCACCGCGCACACGGTGATCAGCACCGCACCGGCGGCCGCGGTCAGCGGCCGGCGGGGACGGCGCAGCCGGGGCAACCGCTCGGCGCGCGCTCCCCCAGGTGAGCCAGGAGTGGAGCGGCGAGCCTCGGTCAGCACGCCCTGCCCGTTCGCCCGATCAGCCATGCGCGGACCTCCCGGAGTTCTCAGCTGGAGCTCGACGAGACGACGGTTTCCCGCTCGGACACTTGCAGCGGGAACCGGTAGGAGCGGGTGATCGCCGGCAGTACCCCGGTCAGCCCGCCGGAACCGACCCAGCTGACCTGCCAGCTCACCGTCACCGTCACCGTGAAGTAACGCTCGTTCGGGTCCGGGCCGCGCTGCGGCTGCGCCGCGCTCGACCGTGTGTAGGTGTGGGTGCACCGCGACTGTTGCCCCGACGCCGGCACGTTCCGGTTGTACGGAGTTCCCGCACCGTCGCAGACCAGCGCCCGCGTCCCGTCACCCGCGTCCCACGTCGACGACATCGGCCGCGCCGTCACCACCGCCCACAGCCCGCCGACCCCGGTCCGCTGACGAAGCGTCCGCCACTGCGCGGGCGAGACCCACCACCACGTCGCCAGCCCCGTCAACGCATCCGTCGGATTGTGATTCGCCGCCGGCATCGGCAACGGCAGCAAGCTCTCCGCCCGCTGCGCCAGCACCGCCGGGGTCACCCGGGCCGGCGCGACCGGCACCGGCAGCAAAACCGACGCCGACGTGCCGAAGCGACCACCACCGCCGATGAAGATCCCCTGGTAGACCTTGCCGTCCTGGCAGTACAAGGTGAAGAACGCGCCGGAGTAGCCCGGCGACAGCAAGCTGCGGGTGTCGGCAGCATCGAACACGAAGACACACGACACCCCGCCCGGGCCCTTCATGTACACCACCGGCACAACAGACCCAGACGAGCGCCTGGTCGACGCCGGGGCACTTGTCGTGGTGATGGTCGTCTGGATGTCTCCTCGTGTCGGGTCACCGGTCACGACGATCGGTTTCGGGTGCCCACCTTCACCCTGGGAACCAGCGAATACGGGTGTGGCAGCAACGCCCGTCCAGGCAACCAACATCCCCGCCGCAAGGGCCGTGATCGTGGTCAGGCGGCGCACGGTCAGCAACTCGTTTTCGGGTAGGTGACGAAAACGACACGCCACTCACCGTCCGCACCGAGGTGCATGGTGGCGACGATGTGGTTCCGCGATACGCCGACGGTCAGGTGACGGCCGGTCTTGCGATCCTGCAGTCCGGTGCTGCGCGAGTCCGCGCAGTCATCGATTACGGCGATTCCGCGCGGAAGCGAGAACACGGCGATCTTCGGCCGGGGCACGTCCTGGCCGAAGAAGACCTGGCCGAGTTGGTCTGCGTGCGCCATTCCGTGCAGCAGTGAGGCGAGTTCGGGATCGCCGCTGACCTGGGACAGCATTTGCAGCCGCTTGCCGGGCGCGGCCCGGGACGCTGGCGTGAGTTCGGACCAGAAGGCGGTGTACTGCGTGAGGGCGCGGGTTTCGGCCACCGCTGTCGGGTTCGGTGAGGCCGGTCCGTCGCTGGCCGGCGGCTGTTGGAGTTGGACGTGGTTCCCTACCGAGCACCCGCCGACGATCAACCCGGCAGCGATCAGCGTGCCGATCCGACGCGCGGCGCAGCGCCCCCTCACCGCCCCCCAGCATGCCCGTGTCATCCGGGTGCCACCGCGTTCCTCCGCCGGTAGACGGACCGGGCGGCTGATGTTGCTATGGAGTACTGCATCCGATCCGGACATGTCAAGATTCGGGCCCTTTCGTTCACAGCGTCGTTCCCTCCTCCCAGGTGCGTGTGGTCCAACCCTGCTCGGTGACTTCACCAAAACTTCACCGCGAGGCGGGCGGCCGGCGGTGGTGAAGTTTTGGTGAAGTCCGCCGATCTTGGCGCCCCCGGCGCGGCGGCGCGCCCGCCGGCGACCCGCCGCGACGGTCCTCGCGGTGAAGTCGGCGGTGAAGTCGGTGCGGACCGTGGCGGCCATGGAGCGTGGATGGAAGGTGCAGGCGGCCGTCGACGCCGTCGGGGAAGCGAGCTGGCGGGTGCGCGCCCGGGCGACCGGTACCGAGCCGGGTCGGGCGCCGCACCTGGTGGTCCGGGCCGGGCCGGTGCGGGTGTACTGCCTGGACGGGCGGGCGGTGGCCGACCTGGCCGCGGCCTGGGCGCAGGCGTACGCGACGACCTGCCACCTGCTGCCGGTGCGGCTGCCGCGCTACCGCACCGCGGAGATCACCGCCGGGCATGCCTCGACGGTCGTGGAGACGGTGGTCGAGGGTCGCCAGCCGTGGGACGTCACGCCCCCCGACCCGGCCCACCCCTATGCGGCGGTGAGCACCGGTTGGCTGGTCGTGCGGGTGCACGATGTGGCGGCGTTGACGGTGCAGGTGCGGGCCTGGTCGGAGGCCACCGCGCTCGGCCGGCAGGTGCTGCGCAGCCGGCCGGCGTCGTTCAACCGGCTGCTGGCCATCGCCCGGGACGTGGGCTTCGTCGAGCGGGAGCGCCACGCCGCCCTCGAGCGGCCGGCCGGCCGTGACCGGTAGTCCACAGCCCGGCTCACCGCCCTGGCGCACCGGTGGCGGCCGGGGCACGCTGAAGCGTCGCTGGAGGTGGTTATGAGCTACGAGCTGTTCGTCGTGCAGGACCTCGCGTCCTGGCGCCCGGGCCGACGCCTCGGCGTGTTCGACACGTTCGACGCGGCCCTCGCCGACCGGGACCGGGAGGTGGCGGCGGCGGTCGAGACCGCCGGGGAGCCGATCGTCGTCCGGCACGTCGTCGTCGGCCCCGGCCGGGAGGGCCCCCGTACCGTGCATCAGCTCACCACGTCGCTCGGTGCGGATCGGATCACCACCGAGCAGGGGACGCCGAGCGCCGAGCTGGTCACCGGTTGGCTGACCCAGATCCGGGCCGCGGCCCGCACCGGTGTCCCCGGGTGCTGACCGGCCGAGGCTGGCGCCAATCGCCAACTCAGGCAGCGGCATCGAGCAGGACGTCGGCGAGCTCGGCCCGCAACTCCTCGGCGCCGACCCGGGCACCCGCGAGGGTCGCGAGCGCGTCGTCGAGCCGCCAGGTGACCAGCTGGTCCTGGCGGGCCAGGTACAGCCCGACCGCGTCGACCTCGTAGCGATCGTCGAAGTCGAGCAGCGCGTAGCAGACCGGTTGGTAGAGCCCGGTGTCCGGAAGCCGCCGCGGGTGCATGGTGGCCTTGCAGTCGACCAGGCAGCCCCGGCAGTACCAGTCGGCGTCCGCGCCGCCGACCAGATCCGAACCGACGAACGTGACGCCGATCTGCACATCGGTGCTGGCCGAGTAGGTGCGCATCGCGGCGAACCACCCGTCGGCGTGCCTGCCCAGCAGGGCCTGCAGGTCGGCCAGGTAGCCCGGGTGCACCCCGGCCAGCAGCACCTCCAGCGGCGGCACCGGTTCGGCGAGGGACAACGGACCGACCTCGTCCGCACGTTCGTCGACCCGCGGCAGGCCACGTCGGTAGACGGCCTCCAGCCAGGCCAGCGCCACACAGCACCGGTCGAGACGTTCCTCGACCGTGCCGGGCAGCAACACCGGGCGGGTCCGGTCGTCCGGACGCCACTGCTCGACCAGCGCCGCGACAACGTCGAAGAGTTCCTCGCAGCCGGGGTCGGGCCAGCCGATCTCGGCGCAGGCCCGCTCGAGAATCCAGGCCCCGATCCGCGCCGGCTCCAAGCTGAGATCGTCGCTGAGCGCGAACCGGTGCCGCAGATCGATCGCGGTACCGAGAGTGCCCCACGGCACCGGGTCGGCGTGACACGGCCAGCCGCACACCGTGGGCGCCGGGTGCAGCCGGGCCAGATAGTCGGCGCGCAGCCGGTCGGCATGCGGCAGCCGGACGCCCAACCACCAGCTCAGCGGGCTGTCCGGCGTTGCCAGATCCCTGGTCAGGCTCATGGTGTCAGCGTGGAAACAGCGCGCCGGTCCGTCCAGCCCCCCGACGCAACCTGTGGATACCCCTCCGTCCCGCCCCGGCGGCGCGCAACGCGGATCCGCCGGCAGGGCACTCCCCCGCCAGCGGATCCGTACGGATGGCCCGGCGCGACGTACGGGGCGGCCCACCTGCTGACGGCCGCCGGGCGCGTCGGGCCTACCCAACCTGCACGGCATCCTCGTAAAGCACGCCTGGCGCCAGGTCCGGACGGGTCCCTGCGCACGCCACGGGTCAGCGGCCGAGGCTGCGCCCGGCCGGGACGACGGGATGCGCGGCCGGCTCCAGGCGGCCGGTATCGGCGATCTGCGCCACGGTCGGCGGCAGCAGATGGGCCAGCCGGGTCGGACCCGGCGGGTGGCTGCGCTGCCAGCGGGCCGGCAGCTGGGTGAGCGGGTCGGTGTGCGCGAGCGCGCCGGGCAACAACTCGTCGGGATCCCCGCCCCGACATCCGGTCTGCAGGACCCGCAACCCGGCCGCCCTGGTCGTGCGGGCCAGCGCGGCTTCGACGACAAGCCGGCCGTAGGCGTCGAGGGAGGCCGGCACCGGCACCGACTCGATGAGTCGGAACAACGCGATCCCGTCGACCCCGGGAAGATCAGCCCGGCCGAGGGTGGCCAGCACTGCCGCCGGGTCGGCCGGCAATCTCTGGGCGGTCAGCTCACCGATGGCCCGGTAGGCGGCGGCACACGTCGGGTCGGCGAAGTCGCCGACCGACAGCCAGCCCGCGACCTCGCCGAGTCGCTCCGGGGCAAGGAGCAGCGTGCCCACAGTGACCCGTTCGACGAGCCGCTCGCCGCCGTCACCGGCACGCTCGGAACCGTTCGGTCGGCGCAGCGGCAGCCGTCCCTCGGCCGGCAGGCTCACCGACGTGCCCGCGAAACTACGGCGAGCCTGCCGCCAACGGCGCAGCCCGCCCTCGATCCGGGCCCGCTCACCTGCGGCGAGTTCGAGCACATCCTCGGCCGGGCCGGGGCGGACACCGGCCAGCCGCTGCCCGGCAGCCAGCACCTGACGGCGGATGCTGCCGGCGAGCACGTGCGCGGCGTAGTAGCCGGCCGACGCCGGACTGGGCACCTCGGCCGCGAGCTGAGCCACCTCCCGGGCGGCGCCCAGATCTCCGCCTCGCGCCAGGGCGACGCCCAACGTGACCTCATCCACCGCACGGGCCGCCTCGCGTAGCCGGGCAGTGGCCGCGAAAATCCGTCGGCACACCGGATCAGCGAAGTCCAACCGGTCTAGCCACGCGAGGGAGCTCGCCGTCGCGCCAGGAGCGACGATCATCGAACCCACCACGATCCGCTCGGCCCGCCCAAGATCCGTATCCATGGCGACGACGCTGCTCGGCGACTTCACCGCCGGCTTCACCAACTGCGGCCACGCGGCCTGCGGTGAAGTTTTGGTGAAGTCGCCTCCAGGAGCCGCCCCGGTGTGCTCGATGCGCCCGGAGACGTGCCAGGGACGTTACCGAGGCGCGTGGCGACCGGGCCGGCAGAGCGCGACACCGGTTTGGGCGGCGGGCCTTGCACCCGCTGTCATCTCAGGGGTCGAGACAGCAGCGGTCCCAGGCCCATCCTCGACGCCGCACCTCCTGGTAGAAGGCCTCGTTGTCGCCCCACTCACGGACCAGCCAGCGCCCGATGGCCACGATGGCGACGGTGCGTGCCCCTGCCGAGTTGAGGGCCGCCGCCGCGGACTGCGCGTGAGCCCCGGTCGTCCAGGTGTCATCGATCACGAGGACGTCTTCTGCGACGACGCTTCTTGTTGCCTTGAACCGCTCTGCGGACTGCTCACGCTGCCCGGCTGAAGGGTTATCAATGCTCAACAGATCCTCGTAGCGCGATCGGGTTATCTCCACGAGTTCCGCGACGATCTCGCGGAGCGGATGCGGGCCAGGCCGCCCGCTTGTGCTTGGGACGACAGTGATCCGATCGAATCCGTCGATGCCGACGTGGCGCGCGATACAGGATTCGTGCACCGTGAGCCACTTCCACAGCACGGCGGCCAGGCCTACGGTTCGGCTCGCCCGGATCTCCGGCGGCACTGTCGAACGCTTATACGTGTAGAGCTCTCGTGCGAACTGCAGCCCGGCCGGCGCGAAAGACATGGGCACGACAACATCCGCGACCTGTCGTTCACCGAGGACTCTGCGTGCTTGGTTGCACGGATGGCAGCGCGGGTACCTCTCGTCCACAGCTATGTGGCAGACACTGCAAACGCCGGGCAGTGCGGGCGGCGGGAGGTACAGGAAGTTCGCATAGGGACCGGCGATCTCATCGACGGTTCGCCGCGAGGACCCGTTCACTCCCAGACGAGCTCTACCGGTGCGAGGACCTGGTCCAGCGCCGTTAGCACGTCGTCTAGGCCGTCGACGACCACGGTGCCCGGCCGCTGGGCGTAGTCACGGGCCCAGTCGTGGGCGAGCAGGCTCCTGAGAAGGAACACGGGCCGTCCGTGCTCCAGAGCCATCCGGGCCTGCATCCGAGCCCCGCTCCGGTACGCAGCCTCGATCACCACGGTGGCCGCCGCGTAGCCGCTCATCACCGCGTTCCGCATCGGGAAACTGTGGCGCGTGGGGGCAGCGTCGGGCCAGAACTGCGAAAGCACCAGGTGTTCGTCTCCCAGTCGTCGCTGCAGCTGGGCGTTCTCCGGCGGATACGCGCGACTGATTCCGGTTCCGATCACGGCGACGGTCCGGCCGCCCGCATCGAGCGCACTGGTGTGGGCGGCGGTGTCAATGCCCGCTGCCAGACCGCTGATCACCGTCGTGCCTCGCGCTGCCAGCCCGGCAGCGATCTCCTCGGCTCGGCGGACCCCGTCCGGTGAGGGTCGCCGCGTTCCCACCACGGCCACACCGAACCCGTCACGGGGGTCAAGCCGCCCCCGGAAGAAGAGGAACGGCGGACGTTCATGGATCGTCAGAAGCTGCGCCGGGTAGTCCTCGTCGAGCAGGGTGACCAGCTGCATCCCCTCGGAATGCCATGTGCCGATCGCGACCCGGGAGGCGTCGAGCTTCTCTGCCACCGTCGGGGAGCCGGCGAACAGATCGCCTTGGCCCGCCGGTTCGGCGATCAGCACTTTGTACGCGCTGCCGCAGCTTTCGACGTCGTCGGCGATCTGAGCCCAGCCGGACTTGCGGTCTCGAAGCAGGGCGAGCAGGGCGGCTTGTTCGGTGAGCCGATCCACATCACTCACCCTAGGCCCCTCGTCGTGGAAGCATTGGCAGGCGCGCTCATTACTGATCGTGCCCCTTGGCTACGACGTTAGGCCAGGCCGCTGCCTGGGCCGGGGGCTACCGGCTCAGTCCGCGGCTCGGGTCGAGCCTGGCCGCGGCAAGGGTGAGACCTGGGCCGCTGGCCTCGCTGCTGGCCATGCGTTGCTGGCGTGAGCTGAGCAGCCGCTCGGTCAGCGCCGCCTGCAGGAGCTCGGCCTGTTCGTCGCTGCGGATTCTGCTCAGCCGGGGATGGTCGACGTGGTGTTCGGGGTCTGGGTCGACGAGACCGAGGCTGGTGTAGAGGTGGTTCGCCCGCCGCCCCCGGCTCATCCCGACGTAGCCGGCTTCCCGGCACAGCGCCGTGCTGCCGTACACCAGCGCAGTCTCCACCGTGATCCCCTGGGCGCGGTGGCTGGTCAGCGCGTAGCCGTGGATCAGATGGTCCGCGCACCACTGCCCGTCGAGGGTGTGCGTGCGCCCGGCGGCGGTGAGCTCGATCCGCCCGGCCCGAGGATGCAGGGCGGTGATCTGACCGCGGGTGCCGTTGAGCAGCCCGCACCGGTAGTCGTTGGCGGTCACGACGACCTCCTCGCCCACCCGCAGACCCAGTTGGCCGAGCTCGGCGGTGACAACGATCTCGGCATCCCCGAGCAGGTCATGCTCGATCAACGCGCCCCGGATCGCGGCGTTCAGGGTGTGGGTGTCGACCCGCCGGCTGGTGATCGCGACGATCCGGCCGGGGCCGGCGGTCCGCCGGTCGGCGAGGTAGTCGGCCACCAGCTGCTCCTGCGCGGTCCGGGTGCTGGGGGTGGCGTGCACCCGGCCGTGGGCCAGGTAGGCGTCCACCGCGGTGGCCACGTCGCCGTCGCGGAGCTTGGTCAACGCGTCGATTTCCCAGCGCTGCTGCTGGCGCTGGTTGCCGCCGAGACGCTCAGCTGCCGGCCCGCGGGACAGGACCGCGAACAGCCCGCCGGCGTCGATCTCGGGGAGCTGACATGGGTCGCCGACGAGCACCAGCTTGCCATCGGCGGCGGTGGTCAGGCGCATCAGCTCGAGCAGCTGGCGGGTGCCGACCATGCCGGCCTCGTCGACCACCAGAACCGCTCCGGCCGGCAGGCCGACCGGCGAGTGGGTGTCCGGGTCGACGCGGTTGACCTCCATCAGCAGCCGGGCGAGTGAGGAGGCGCAGATCCCGGCGCCGTCGTGGAGGGTTTGCGCGGCAATCGCCGCCAGCGCCGCCCCGAGCACCGGGTGGCCGGCCTGCTGCCACGCGGTCCGGGCGGCCGCCAGCGCCCGGGTCTTCCCGGAACCGGCCGGGCCCACGAGTACCTGCACCCCGGCGCCCGAGCTGGTCAGTGATCGCACCACCTGGGCCTGCTCGCCGGACAACCCGGCCCCCGTGATCGCGGCGTCCACGGTCGCCGCCGGCACCATGCCGACAGCGGCCTTGCGCCGGGAGCGGGCCAACGCGAGCGCGTCACGTTCGGCGCGCAGCATGTCCACCGTGCTGTAGCGGCGGACGTCCGCCGGAAGTTCCGGTGCCAACGCGACGACCTGCGGGTCGCGGATCAGTTCGGTGGCCAGTGTCCGCAGCCGCTCCACGGTGACGTTCGCCCCGGCGGGTAGTTCGTCGCAGAGCCCGCGCAGCAGCCCGCGGCGGTCGAAACTGGCCCGCCGGAAGGTCAATCCATGCGGGGCGAACAGCCGGTCGGCCAAGACGTCGGCGGCCGGGACGTCCGGTGGGGTGATCCGGTGCAGCACCTCGGTCAGCTCGGCCGGGTCGAACCCGGCGTCGACGGACCGGCGGGTCCACTCCTCGCGCAGACTGGTCTCGCCGCGGTGCCGCTTAGCCGGGCGGGTCACCAGGGTCGCCACGTGTGCAGCCTTCGGGTCGTCCCGGCCGACCCGATCGAGTTCGGCTTCGATCTCGGCCCGTCGCCGGGAGAACAGCCGGCGCAGGCCGATCGGCACCCCACGGATGTCGGCGATACCGTGGCGCACCGGCGACCAGCCCACCCCGAGGTTGGCGGTGAGCTGGCCGCGTAGCACCGCCTGGTAGAGGTGGCCGGCGGTGAACGCCTCGGCGTATACCGCCCGGGTGTCCAGGGCGGAAAACCGGCCGTCGACACCGCGGACCAGGTTGACCAGCACGACGTGGGTGTGCAGCTGCAGATCCTCGGCCCGGCTGGCCCGGTGTTCGAACGCCACCCCGATCAGCCCGTCGGTGCCGATCCGCAGCGCGGATGCTCCGTCGTGGTGGCCGCGCAGTGCGGTCGCGCACCGGCGCTCGAGGTAGCCGACGGCCTCGGCGACCGCCGTCTCGTGCGCGGACCGAACCTGCTCGGCCACCGCCGACCCGGACAGCCCGTACAGCACGCTGACGCTCTTCGGTGGGGAGAAGCACACATCCAGACCGGCCCGGCGGACGTCCACCCGCTCCTCCGCGGCCGCCAGCGCGGTCGCGAACCGATCGACCCCGTTCGGCTGCCGGTACAACCCGGTCGCGTCCACCCCGACGGCCGCCGCCAGCACGGCGATCCGGGTCGCCGGTGCCGCCGCCCGAGGTAGCCTCGCCCGGCTGCGGTCCCGGTCCACTGCGGCGGCGAACCGGGCGAACTCCCCGGCCCGTTCCGGATCCGCGATCAGACGCTCGACGCTGACCTGCTTCTCCGCGGCCTTGCGGGTGATCGCTTCCACCAGCGGGCGCAGCGGCAGCCGTGCCCGGTCCGGCAGCCGACGCACCGGCGCGACCAGCGGCCTGCCATCGGTGTCCCGCCCCGCCAGCAACGCGCGCAACCGCTCCTCCCCCGCCTCATCGAGCTCCCCGACCAGCCCCAGCCCGCGGGCTCCCGCACCGATCCAGACACCGCGCCGTTCCCCTTCCCCGGTGTAGTAATCGGCCGGGCAGCCCGCCTGCCGGCGCAGGTAGTAGTCCGCCGCCGACCGTCCAGCCCCGAGCCGCCCGATCGAGATCATCGCTGGCCGGCCGAGAAGGCTGCCGCACCCACCGGATGCCGGGGTCGGGGCTCGTTCCACCGGCGCGAAGCCGGTCCGTCCTGAGTGCGCACGGGGCCAGCGTCGGCAGCGACTTCACCGCCGACTTCACCGCAGCCACCAGGCACCCAGCAGCGACTTCGCCAAAACTTCACCACCGGCCGGCCGGCGACGCCGTAGGCAACGGCGAACTACGCTCAGCGGGCCGTGCGGAGGGCGCGCCGGTGCCCACCTGGGAGCCAGCGGTCCAGCCGTCAACCGCGGCCGGGAGGGAGGGGCCGCCGCTCGGGGCCGGCCCGGGGGCGGGAAAACACCGACGTCCAGGCCGTCCTGACCTCGCATCCGACCTGCAGACCCGGCGCCGACGAGCGCCGAAGTAGTCCACGACCAGCACCCCAGCCGACCGGGCGGCAGTACACCCCGTGCCCGGTACCGCACCGTCTTCATGATCACCGAGAGGACAGGCCCACACAATTGTCTCTTTATGCCGGGACCGGCATAAAGAGACCTATGCCGGCTGGGCTGTTATGCCGGCTTCCGGTTCGTCGTGGGGCGCTTTCCCTTGCTGGCTACGGGTTCGGTTCTGGAGGGGCCCGGCATAACTGCCGCGAGTTGATCAAGCAGGCCGACCATGAGCGAACACAGCGCGTCCTGGACGAGATCGACACCGCCGCCGCCAACCCCCACCCGCACGCCGAGGACGGACTGAGATGACCGGGCTCGTCTGGGCCGACGTACACCTCGGAGTAGGCACCCACGTCCGCTGCCACGGCAAGGGCCGGCGGGAGCGGACCACCCCGCTCACCAGACCGGTCGCCGCCGCGCTCGCCGACTGGCGACGCGAACGCGACCCCGCCCCCACCGAACCGGTGTTCCCCACCCGGGCTGGCACCCGGATGTCCACCGACGCTGTCGCCGACCTGCTCGCCAAGCACGTCGCCGTCGCCTGGCAACGCGCCTCCGCCGGGGACTGGACCAGCTACGCCGCCGAATACAGCCGCCGGAACGGCCCGAACAACGCCCCCGACCCTCGCCCGCGGTGATCTTTCCTGAAGGGCTATTCCGACAGTTCCAATATCCCACTCCGCCAGAGCACGCGGACCTGGCGATCAAGGAAGCGGCCCTCGCCCGCACCGCGCGCCAGCCGCTCGCCCGGCGTCGATACCGGCCACCGGACCGACTGCTTGCCTTCCTCGAAGCGCTGTAGTTATGCCGGCCACTGCGCGGGCCAGATCGCCTTGACCAGCCGCAACGCCGCACGACGCACCGGAAGCCGGCATAACTGCTCAGCCGGCATAGGGATCACGATCCCGAGGCCGCTGGGGCGAATTAGCAAGGGTGACCGGCGGACGCTTGGCCAGGCCGGTTTCGCCGTCGCAATCGGAGGTGCCCCGTCGCGTTGGCCGCTATCACGCACCGAACGGTAATGACCCGTCGGTGCTCTGACTGATCCGTCACGACCAACTTCCTGTGGCCAACCGCTTGCGCGCACGCAAGTCGCCCGAATGTCGGCGCCATCCTCCATACTCCGCGAGTGACCCAGCAGACCAAGGCGCCGAGCGCGGCGAGCTACCTCGCCCACCCCGTCATCGCGGTAGTAGACGCCACCGACGAGGCAGTAGCGGTTTGGTGGGTTCGTCTCGTTCGGATGAGTCAGATGAATGACCGCATCTGCGGCGCCTGGAGGCTCGCGCATAGCGACGTGGACACGCTGCATTCGGTGATTGCCCGACGAATCGGCCTTGCGACCACAGCCGGTCAGGTGGGACTCGACAAGGCGGGCGGTCTGGGGATGGCCCGCTACGTCGACCGGCTCCTGGAGGCTGGGACAAGCTCCAGGACATCCGTACGAACCGGTCGGTACTCGAGGCCGCTACCGGCGACTCCGTGACCTCCGACCCCGAGCCTCAGCTGTTGGCTCTCGTGCTTGTCGGTGCTCGATGAGCCTGACCTTCGCGGCGATCGACGTCGAGACCGCGAACAGCGAACGAGGCAGCATCTGCTCCTTCGGCGTCGCGGTGGTCCGCGACGGCCGCGTTGCGGAGAAGCATCACTTCCTGACCCGACCACCCAGAGAGTTGGACTGGTTCGACGGCTTCAACGTGATGCTCCACGGCATACGTCACGAGGACGTCGCCGATCAGCCCCGCTTCCAGCAGCGACTCGCCCAAGTCCTCGACATTGTGGGAAACCTTCCCGTCGTGGCGCACAACGCCGCGTTCGACATCGGCGCAATTCGGATGGGATGCGACGCGGACGACCTGGACTGGCCAACCCTGACGTACGCGTGCTCGCTGATCATGTCTCGCCGCGCGGGCCTTGCGCTTCTGAGCTATCGACTGCCGGTCGTTTGCGAAGCGCTCGGCCTCCCCTCCGGACAACATCACAGAGCTGACGATGACGCGGAAGCAGCGGCACGAGTCGTGTTGGCCCTCGCCGAACGGCAGCAGGCTGAGAACCTCGAAGACCTGGCTCGCAGCCTCATGGTTCGGTTGGGCAAGATCACGCACACCGAATGGACTGGCTGTATCCGAGCGTACGCGGGAGCGGCTCAACGGCCCACGGCGAACCTCGACGCCGACCCCGATCACCCCTTGTTCGGCAAGTCGATCGCCTTCACCGGAGGGATCAGCATCGTCCGGGCGGACGCATGGGCCCTTGTCGCCGACCTTGGGGCCACGCCCTTAAAGGCTCCGAACAAGCACACCGACTTCCTCGTCATCGGGGACGGATTCGCCGGAACTTCCGCCGCAGACTTCCGCGCAGGCAAGGCGGCCGCAGCCGTGCGAATCAACGCCAAGGGTGGGCACATCGAGGTACTCACCGAAGGAGACCTCCTAGACCTGCCCGCCGAAACGACGACCTCTGGATCACGCGTACAGGCGCCCGTCTAGCAACCCGAGACCTGGCTGCAAGCTCCCCGGGGCACCAGGAATAGCACGCCGGGCGGGCCGGTGGATGGCGGCGGTCTGAGGGCTGTCCATAACGACGCTGTTCTGGATCACCCCCAGGCACCTCGCGTGAGGCTCCGTACCGATGGGTCCTGGTCTGATTCAGCCTCTTCCGTCCGGGGGTGGCCGTAGCCTTACCGGGGTTCGGGGTGCGATGTCGACGACGGCGTGAGGGGTGGCTGATGGGACTTCTAAACAGAATGAAGGCGCGAGCGGCCGAGTCCGCCGCCCGCCAAGCCGAGAGGCTTCCGCCAGCGCCGCAAGCTCCCCTTATCCCTCCGCCGCTGGCCCCCAAGTCTGCTCGGCCGGCAGCACCCAGACCCGCAGCCAAGCAGAGCGAGCCCACCGACCCGTGGGTGCCGTTCGGCCAGGCCGTCAATGTCGGTGGTCTGACGCTGTACGGGGGCCTGCTCAACGTCGGGCCTCGTCTGCAGTCCCTGTCACAGTGGCGAGGTGACGAGCCGGAACCCTCCCTGATCAAGCCCACGTTGAAGATCAACATGAGCAACCCCGACGACGCGGGCGCGGGCGTCGGGTATTGGGCGTCGTACAGCAACCTGAGCCCCGAGACGCGGGCCGGCTATCTCCGCTGGCTGGCCGAAGGCCGCAATCGTCCCGGTGGCCCGATCGGCTTCATGTTCTTGTACTTCTACGGGCTCGAACGCCGTCTGCTCGTCGACATGCACCAGGCCGGGACCGTGGCCACCGAGCGGCCCGTACTGATCAACGAAGTTCAGCGGCTGCTCGACCTGTACGGCGATCACAGCTCCGTCAGGCGCTACCTCAGCGGACTACTCACTGCCGTGACACCCCTTGACGGGCCCCGCAGATACCTGGGCGCCCCAACACCTGCCGGGTACTCATGGGAGATGCCGTTCGACACCGCGCTCGGGCTCGGACAGCTCGTCACCGACGGAAAGGCGATCCCGACCGCATGGGCTCAGGCATGGTGGCAGAGTCACCCGGACTCTCACCCGCGAACCGCCGTTCAACGTTGCCCGCCGGAGTTCGCAGAGGTCTTCGCGGCCTTGTACACGAAGCAGTTCGGTGAGGGACTCGTACTCAAGCCCAACAAGAAAATGCTGTCCTGGCAGTACCGGCCAGCAAGCCCGAGCATGAACGGCGGCATCACTGTGACCGCGGACGTTCCCGACGTCCGTACGCTCAAGGGCCCGTTCAACAAGCTAGCTACAATCGCAGAACAGGCGACGGACAGCCTGGACGCGTACAGCCGTCATGTGCGCAAGAACCCGTTACGAACGCTCTCACCACATGCCATCGGGCTGTTGCCACCAGAGGTCCAGCGAGTCGGCGATGCGGACACGACGGCGCTCCTTGAGTACGCCGCTGCTATGGTCGAGGGATACACCGAGCGCTCGGTTCGCCTCGTCGAGCTGACAAGCCGTTGGGGTAGCCCCTCGTTCGTGAGGGCTGACGCCGACGCGCTGGCCCGACTGCTCGAGCGGCACTCCATCGGCATCGAGCCCGACGTCCGCTTCGGCGGCCCCGTACCCAAGCCTGACTCGCGTGTCGCGCTGTTCCGCCGCGGTGACAGCCTGACGTCCGCGCCGACACCCGCGTACCTGGAGGTGGTCTCACTCGTGCAGCTTGCCGGTGCTGTGGCCGCGGCCGACGGTCCGGTGCGCGAGAACGAGATGGACACCCTCGTCGAACACGTCAGCCGGGGTGCTGGGCTGAGCGCCGACGAGCAGGCCCGGCTTCGCGCCCACCTGCTCTGGGTGAGTGAACACCCACCGACGCCAGCAGCACTGCGCAAACGCGTGGACTTGCTCGATGACAACCAGAAGGAGCAGGCGGCCCGGCTCCTGGTGGCGGTGGCCGCTGCGGACGGACAAATCACACCGGCGGAGATTGACGTCCTGGCCCGGCTCTTCGTTGTCTTGGGTTTCCAGTCCACGGACGCGTACGCCCAGGTCCACGCCCTCGCGGCGGGTCAGGGGCAGTTGCGAAAGCCCACCGTGCGCCCGGTCGCGGACCCGCTCGCCCCCGCGAAGACGTCGGGGCAGCCCTCACCCGGCTTTGCCTTGCCGCCCAGAGAATCGGCGCTTGGCGTGCCAGCTCCGTCCGACGTGGAAGCCCTCCAGGTATTCGCCCTCGACCCCGAACTGCTCGCAAAAACGCGTCAGAGCAGCGAGCAGGTAGCCACCCTTCTCGCCGGCATCTTCACCGAGGACGAGCCCGTTCTCCCCGCGCCAGAGCCAGCGGCAGCTGCCTCAGACGACGAAGAGCAGGACACCGCATCCGGTCCACCGCTCGTTGGCGGACTTGACGCCGCGCACAGTGATCTGCTTCGCGTCCTGGCAGGTCGTCGGACCTGGAGCCACGCCGACTTCACCGCCGTGTGCGCCGAGCACGCCCTGCTTCCAGACGGGGCGCGGGACACCCTCAACGAGACCGCCCTCGACGTGGTCGGCGACCTCGTTTGCGAGGGCACAGATCCGATCGACATGAACAGCGACGCCCTACAGGAGATGCTTTGAGCGCCCCAGACGACGCGACCGTCGTTCCCATGAGACTGCGGCCACGAGACCGCGATGCCGTGGTCAACAGCCTCCGGGCCGGAGTCGTTCCGCACGGCGGCTTCCAGCACATCCAGGTCGGCAGAGCTGCGGAAGTAGCGGCACTCAGCGCCGACCTCACGAGGGTGGCCGACGGCGGCAGCCTCGTGCGATTCGTCATCGGCGAGTACGGAGCGGGCAAGACTTTCTTCCTGAACCTCATCAGCTCCATAGCCGCAGAGAAGAAGCTGGTCACCGCTAGCGCTGACCTCAACCCGGACCGCCGTCTTCAGTCGAGCACCGGCCAGGGCCGATCGCTCTACGCAGAGCTGATGCGCAATCTCGCCACCCGGGCCCAGCCTGACGGAGGAGCGCTCGGAGCTGTCGTTGAACGCTTCGTGACGAGCGCCCGCGCTGAGGCTGGCAGCCACGGGATCGAGACTGGCCAGGTCATCGCCAAGCGCCTCGAACGCCTCTCGGAGATGACCGGCGGATATGACTTCGCACACGTCATTGGTCAGTACTGGCGGGGGTACGACACAGGTAACGATCAGCTCAAGACGGATGCCGTTCGTTGGCTGCGCGCCGAGTTCACCACCAAGACCGACGCTCGCATAGCGCTGGGCGTGCGCACGATCATCGACGACGGCTCGTTCTACGACAGCCTGAAGCTACTAGCGACGTTCGTGCGCCTCGCTGGCTTCACCGGGCTGCTGATCTCACTCGATGAGTGCGTGAACCTGTACAAGCTCGCGCACACGCAGAGCCGCAACGCGAACTACGAGCAGATCCTGCGCATTGTCAACGACTGCCTGCAGGGCCAGGCCATCGGCCTGGGCGTGTGTTTCGGGGGAACGCCAGAGTTCCTTATGGATGGTCGGCGAGGGTTGTACTCCTACGACGCGCTCCGCAGCCGTCTCGCGGAGAACTCCTTCGCGATTGGTGGGCTCGTCGACTTCAACAGCCCGGTGCTGCGTCTGGCGAACCTCACCCCGGAGGACCTGTACGTGCTCCTCGGCAAGCTCCGTCACGTGTACGCCGCCGGTGACACAAGCGCGTACCTGATCCCGGACGAAGCCCTTGAGCAGTTCATGCAGCACTGCCGCACGCGGGTGGGAGACGCCTACTTCCGCACCCCACGCACCACGATTCGCGAGTTCCTCAACCTTCTCGCCGTTCTCGAACAAAACCCTGGCCAACACTGGCAGAGTCTACTGGGCAAGATCGAACTCGCCCCCGAGTCCAACCCCGACCTTGAGCCCCTCCCGGACGAGACGCCCGAGCGCACCGAAGTAACGGCTCCGGTGCCTCCGGCCGACGTTGAGCAGCCCAGTGGGTTTGACAGCCCCGCCTTCGATACAGGCATCCATGGCGACGATGACGATGACCTCGCCACCTTCAGACTCTAACCGGACCCTTGACGTGGCCTCAACCACCGGATCCGGCGCGTCGACCGCCTTCGACCAGCTCGCTGTCCATGTGCGTCGGTGGGTCTACGACGAGGCGTGGACCGGGCTACGCGACGCGCAGGAGGCGGCGATACCGCTGATTCTTGGTGGGCGACATGACGTGCTCATCAGCGCGGCAACTGCGGGCGGCAAGACCGAGGCGGCGTTCCTGCCCATCGTCAGCGCGCTCTTGGACACACCCCAGGCCGGCGGCGGTATTCACGTCTTGTACGTCGCTCCGCTCAAAGCGCTCATCAACGACCAGTACCAGCGACTGTCCAAGATGTGCGACGGCACCGACGTCGAGGTCCATCGCTGGCACGGGGATGTCGCAGCGGACCGCAAGCACAAAGTGCTCCAGAACCCGGGGGGGATTCTTCTCATCACCCCAGAGTCGCTCGAGGCCATGTTCGTCCTGCGGGGCACGAAGATCCCGGGCCTATTCGCGAGCCTTCGTTACATCGTGATCGACGAGCTGCACGCTTTCCTGGGAACCGAACGGGGTGCGCAGCTGCTGAGCCAGCTGCACCGTCTCGAGCTCGTCGCCCGGCGCCGGGTCGTCCGAGTCGGGCTGAGCGCGACGCTGGGAGACATGCGTCTTGCGGCACAGCAGCTCCGGCCCGCAGATCCCGACCACGTCGCGCTCGTCGAGAGCTCCGAGGGCGGCCAGGATCTGCAGCTGGCGATCCGCGGCTACCTCGAAGTGCCACCACCACCGGCCTCCCGACCAGCAGCCTCGACGCACGGCCGGGGTGGTGCTCAAGCAGATGCTGGGGGTAGCGGCTCCGCCGAGGAGCTCGACGACGACGACGCCGAGACGAGCCGGGCTACGCCCGAGCGTCAGATTGCGGAGCACCTCTTCGCGGTACTACGCGGAAACGACAATCTCGTGTTCGCCAACAGTCGAACGAATGTCGAAAAGTACGCCGACCGGCTTCGGGTTCTGTGCGAGCGGACCAACCTGCCCAACGAGTTCTTCCCGCACCACGGCAGCCTGAGCAAGGATCTGCGGGAGGACGTTGAAGCGGCGCTCAAGGACCCGAGCAAACCCACGACCGCGGTCGCGACAACAACGCTGGAGATGGGCATCGACATCGGAAGCGTCACCTCGATCGCGCAAGTCGGCGCCCCATTCAGCGTCGCCAGTCTGCGTCAGCGGCTGGGCCGCTCCGGAAGGCGCGGAGAGCCCGCCGTCCTCCGCGCGTATCTCATCGAACCCCAGACCGACGCACGCACTCCCTTAGACGACCAGCTCCGCGGCGGACTGGTTCAGACCACCGTGATGCTTGAGCTGCTCCTGCAAGGCTGGTGTGAGCCGCCCGACCCGGCGGTCTTGCACTCCAGCACCCTCATCCAGCAGATCCTTAGTCTCATCGCCCAGCACGGCGGTGCGAGGGCGGAACAAGCGCACCGCGCGCTGTGCGGACCAGACGGACCGTTCCAGGGCACCGACCCGAGCCGCTTCACCGCGCTGCTGAGGGCGCTGGCGGCAGCAGACGTTATCGAGCAGGACCCGGACGGCGCTCTGCTGCTTGGCGAAGTCGGCGAGCGGGTTGTAAACCACTACAGCTTCTACACCGCATTCCAGACACCCGAGGAGTACCGCCTTCTCAGCAACGGCCGGCAGCTGGGGACACTGCCGGTCGACTTCCCGCTGTACTCGGGGCTGCTGCTGGTATTCGGCGGCAAGCGCTGGCAGGTCATCAGGGTCGACGACCGCCAGCGGACCGTGGATCTTGTCCGGGCAAAGGGCGGCCGGCCGCCCGCGTTCGCTGGCGGCGGACCCGACATTCACAACCACGTAAGAGCCCGGATGCGCACTTTCCTCGGCGGTACGGACGTCCCCGCGTACCTGAACCCATCGGCACGACGGATGCTCGAGGAGGCCCGTTCGGTGTTCGCGCGCGAGAACCTCGGCCAGGTGGGCGTCCTGGACCGCGGGTCGAGCACCATCCTCGTTCCCTGGGTCGGCAGCAAGGCCGCGCATACACTCGCGATCCAGCTCCGGGCGGCCGGGATTGAAGTCGTCGTTGACGGGCTCACCCTGACATGCGAGAAGAACACCACCCTTGAGGTAGTCGAGGCACTGTCCGACCTTTGCGCTAGCGGGCCCGCTGATCCGGTGGCCCTCGCGGTCGGAGTCCAGGCGAAGGAAGGCAACAAGTACGACGCTTGGCTCAGCGAAGCGCTCCTCAACCAGGACTACGCGGCGCGAGCCTTCGACACCAGCGCCGCACACACCGCCGCCGAACGTCTCCTTCACGAGGTCCAGCTGATGCCGGAGGAGGCGGCCAACACCGTTCCGAGCGACGAACCCGTCGACGTCGACCGCCTGGCTTAGACGCCGCAACAAGGCGCCACTGTCCAGACGCAAGCGAAGGCCCCCGGGGACTCAGGCACAAGATGCCGAACGGTGCAACCCCAGCGGGCACCGCGCACCGCGCTCTGGACTATCAGGGGAGCCCGTTCGGGCGAAGGTGACGCGGTACCACCAGACGCCGCGCAGCAAGGCCAGCAAAGTGTCGGAGGAGATGCGCACAATGTGCATCGACGGTTCGGGAGAGGAAGCTGTGACGGTGGAGTTCGCGCCTCCGGACGAAGAGGAGCCGGCACTGTCGCCCGCCCCGGATCAGCCGCCGCATGTGGGCCGGGTGATCGGCACCGAGGACGCGACACCGCTCGTCTTTCACGTCGCCCTGGGTGAGGAGCAGTACCTCCAGCTCGATGAGGTGGTCGCGTCACGAGCCGCCCTCTGCCGGGCGGTCGCACCGTGACCACCTCAGGCGTCGTCACCCAGGTGACCGGACGGCACGAAGGGGCAACATTCGCCTCGGACGGCTTCCTCATCAGCGATGGCGTGCATGGCGAGTAGCCGGGGGGTGAGATTCCTCCCGGCTACTCGCCAACATCCCTCGAACCGCCGCGCCAGCCTCCCCCCGATGCACCTGGCCCAGGGTCAGTGGAGCTGGGCGGTGCGGGGGGTGATCTCCTCGGCCAGCTCGACGTACCGGCACAGCACGTTGGCGAGCCGCATCTGCTCGACCGTGCGACAGCGCACCGCGAGCAGCGACGGGCTCCCTACCACGACACACAGGGCCTTCGCCCGTGACACGGCCACGTTCAGGCGGTTGCGGGAGTAGAGGAACTCCATCCCGCGCGGCACGTCCTCGGCGCTCGACGCCGTCAGTGACACGATCACCACCGGTGCCTCCTGGCCCTGGAACTTGTCGACTGTGCCCACCCGGGCGCCAGCCGGCAGGCGCTGGGCGAGCAGGTGGACCTGGGCGTTATACGGGGCGACCACGAGGATGTCGTGGATGCCGAGCGGGACGCGTGCTCCTTCACGGTCGGTCCACTCCCGGCCGACCAACGCCTCGAACACCCGAGCCGCCACCTCGGTCTCCTCGACCGACGACGTGCGGTTCCCCTCGTGCTCAACCCCGAGCCACCGCAGGCCGGCTCCTCCTACAACGGGTCCGTCATCGACGCGCTGGAGGGCACAGCGGTCCTCGCTCTGGAGGCGCCCGTTGTAGACCTGCTCGGAGATGAACCGACAGATCTCCTGGTGGAGCCGCCAGCTGCGGTCGAGGAAGAGCCCGAGATGCTCGGGCACCGTGGCCTGACCGGCGAGCACGTGGTCAAGCCCGGATACCCCCGCGCCGTCGGGATGCGTGCCCTTCGACGGCTGCGCCAGCTGACGGGGGTCGCCCACCAGGATCAGGTTGGATGCGGCGGGCGCGACGGCCAGCACGTTGGCGAGCGACAGCTGGCCCGCCTCATCGACCACGAGCGTGTCGACTGCGCCGGCCATCCCCTCCCTGGCAAACAGCCAGGCGGTGCCGGCGACGACGTTGACTGCGCCTGCCGCCACGACGGCCTCGACGTCGTCGTTGCTCGTCGTGGTCCGGACCGACGGGTGATCGACACCGCCGCCGTCGTCGGACACCTTCTGGACGGCACGCAGCCTGATGTCCTGCCTGGCCGCTTCGCCGGCGACGCACATGAGCAGGTTGGAGATCACGGCGTGGCTGTTGGCGGTGATGCCTACCGTCCGCCCGTCGGCCACCAGCGCGGTGATCACCCGCGCCGCGGTAAAGGTCTTGCCCGACCCGGGTGGTCCCTGGATCGGCAGGCACGAGCGCTCGAGCCCTCGGGCCAGGCGGATTGCGGCAGCGAGCACCGGCTCGTCGCTGCGACGCAGGGGATCCCCCTGACGGACCCCGGTCACCCGGGGTGGGCGGCCGGCGAGGAGCTGCCGGGCGGCCTCGGCCGGGCCCGGACCATCGATTCCGTGGTCGAGCAGCGCTTCGGCCACCCGTCGCAGCGAGGCCCGCTGCTCGGCGGTTCGGATCGGCCCGCCGGGGATCAGGGCGGACGGATGGGGGGCCGTTGAGGTGGCGCCCCGTCGCAGCTGGAGGGTTCCCCCTACCGGGTCGACGCTGACCAGGGTGCCGGGTCCGGGGATCTTCGCGCCGGTGTCGTACTTCATCCGCTCGGTGGCCGGGTCGAGCACCTGCGCGCCGGCCTGGAACTTGTGCTCCTGGGCTGGGTCGAACTCGTAGCGCCAGATGAGGGACCGCTTGTCCGGCGTTGGCTGGCCAACCGGGCGCAGCCCGGCGATGGTTTCGGTGTCGGCGAGGAGGTCGGCCTCGTCGCAGCGCAGGACCCGGTCGAAGTAGCGCCACCACTCGGGCTTGTCCTCGCGGCGGTGCCAGCGCAGCAGATGCGCCATCAGCCAGCGGGACCGGGTCTTCTCATCGGCGTCGGTCGGTGGGTCGACGCGACTGCCGAGCAGGCGACCGGCGAGATCGTCCTCCTCCGTCGGTGTCTCGGGCGGGGTCTCGTCACTTGCCGCCACCGATCGGCTCGCGGGACGGACGACCTCCTGTCCCGCCGCGACTACGTCTTTGCGGCGCTCCTCCAGCCAGTCGCGTAGGCGCCAGGTCGACCCGACGTCATCGCGGTTGTATGCCTCGATGTCATCGAGGATCTGCTGGTCGCCGGTCTGCAGCCACCGCTCGTAGCCGACAATGCTGGTTTCGGAATCGGTGATCTCGCCGGTGCGGGCGCCCATGTAGAGGGGCTCAAGCTTCTTCAGCGCGTACGACGGTGAGCCGATCACGAGGCCTTGGCGCACCACCCGGTACAGGTCGACGAACACGGCGCCTCGTAGCAGGTCGTCAAGCTCGGCCTCCCGGGTGCCATAGCGGCCCATGAGCCTTCCGAGCGCGTTCGGCTCGTAGGGCGCGTAGTGGTACACGTGCATGCGCGGATGGAGCCGGCGCCGCTCGACGATCAGGTCGATGAGCTCCTCGAAAGCCCGGCGCTCCTCGGCTGCGGTGTGGGCCCAGAGCGCCCGGAAACCGAACCCGTCGACCTCGGCCCAGCCGACGCCGTGGAGGTACTCGATCCCGACGGTCCCGACGTAGGGGTCGCCCTCGATGTCGTAGAACAGGTCGCCGGGATTGGGCTCCGGCAGCGCCGCGAGCCCGCGGTCGGCCTCGACTGGAAGGATCAACTCCACGGGCGGCGCTTGCCCGACCCCCCTGGCAGCCTGGAGGCGGGCCTGCTGCCGCAGCCGAGCGAGGGTTGCCGCGCCGACGCCGCGCACCGCCAGCGTGTCGGGACTAGCGGCCAGCGCGGCCAGCGTGGCGACCCCGGCGGCCTCCAGCTTGCGGGCCTGCTCCCGGGTGAGGGTCGCCACCCGGCACAGGTGATCGTCGTCCTCCCGGCGCTGCTCGCACGCCTCCACCCAGCGGCACACCGAGCAGTGCTCGACCGGCAGCGGGTAGGTAACCCGCCGCCCGGCGAGCGCGGCGAGGAAACGGGCGCGGGCTGCCCGGTAGTAGGCGGCAACGTCGGCCAAGCGGACCGTCTCGCGGTGCTGGCCGCCGAGCACGACGTGGATCTGCTGTGGGGCGACCCCCTGGATCCGTTCCACCTGTTCGGCGTAGTGACAGAGCTGCAGGATCGCCGACGGCTTCACATGGCGAGCGAGCTTGGTGTCCTCCGGCTCGTAGCCGTGATCGCCGAGCGAGCTCGGGTGCCCGACCTTGCGGAGGAAGTCAGCGTGACCTCGCCACGCCACGTCGGCGGTCTCGTCGAGAAACGTCGCCTGGAACACGATGTCGATACCGGCCCGCATCGCACGGACGGTGTCGGCCTCGCGTCGACGGAGCGCGGCGAGGCGGTCGACGTCAACAGCGGGTTCGGCGATCTCGGCGACGCTCAGCCCGGCATCGGCCAACGAGGCAAGGTAGGCGGCCTCATGTTCGAGTCCACGGCGCTGGAGAACCTCGAGCTCGGGGTCATCGCGGGTGGGCTTGCGCAGGCCGCCGTCCAGCGCTTCGAGATCGAGCACCGAGAGGTGCCCGCAGGCCAGGTGCCCCACCAGATCGGTGGCGCTCACGATCAGCTTCCCGCCCGCTCGATCCATACCGACTTGCCCGCCGCCTCTCCCTCACTGTCTCACGCGGGCCTGCCGGAGATCAGCACCGACCAGCCGGCCTCAGTTGGGCAGCGAAACCACCGTCGCGCTGCCAACGCTCTCGTACCGGCCCGGCGTACAGGTGAGCACAATGATCTGGCAGGACCGGCCAGCCACCGAGATGACTGCGCCCATGCGGTCGAGTTTGCGTGGGTCGCTCCAGCCAAGCGCGTCATCGAAGATTACGGGTGCACCACCGTCGGCGGCGACGATCGATGCGCAGGCCAGTCGGCTGATCATGCCGAGCTGCTCCTGCGCACCGCCGCTGAGGTCATCGAAATCGAGAGTGACTCCGTCGAGGGTGCGGCGTGCGATGCGTAGGTCGTCGTCGAGTTCGACCTCGAGTGAGGGACGGAACACAAGGCGACCGAGCTGCTCGATGCGCTCTCGGAAGGGAGCAACGTAGCGATGGTGCGCCTCTGCCCGTCGCTTGGCGAAGGTGTCGAAGAGGAGCTTGGCCGCTGCGGCCCGTGCCTCGAGCCGCTCGTGATCGACGGTCAGGCGGACGAACTCGGACTTCGCGATGTCGAGCTTGTTGGCCAAGCCCTCTTCGCCTCTAAGTGCCAGCTTCGTTCGGAGGTCGCGAGTGGTGACCTCATTGTCGTGCAGATCGTCGGCAAGCCGTTTCTTGACTGCACGGGCATTCTGCAGGAGCTCCTCCACCGAGCCGGGGTCTTCCGCTGCGAGTCGTGTTTCGGCCTCTTTCAGTTCTTTGATACGGGCAAGCACCGCTGACTCGGTATCGGCCAACTGTTTGGCCACGTCCTCGTCGACGACGTCGTCTCGCGCTACGTCGAGCGACTCTTCGGCCACGCTCAAGGCGGCTTGGGCCTGCGCGAGGAGCGCCTTGGAAGTGGCATCGCCCAGATCAACTTCCTGGACTGCGGCCGAAGCAGCGACAAGATCCTTCTCAAGGCGCTCGCGTTTCTCCCGGCACTCCTGCAGGACGCGGTCGCACTCGGAGGCGAGCACCTGAGCCGAGCCGAGGTCGGGCGGGATGGGAGGCTCGGGCGGCCGTTCGGATTCGTAGCTTGCTACGTGAGCCGTCAGTCGCTCGACCTTCTGGGCTAGCGCCTCGCGCGTGAGGTCGCGTAAGTCTTGATCGATCGACTTTGCGACCTCGACGAGCACTCGCTCTGCTTCGTTGCGAGCCGCCGCGGCCTTGCGCGCATCCGCTAGGCCGGTGACGTGCCCCTCCTCGCACACCGACGCGAACCCGGTCTGCGCCTCGGCAAGACGATCGGCAAGTACCTGAGCCTCGGCACCAGCCTTGACGACCATGCTGACCGTGCCCGGCACGATCACCTCGACCGACCCTGCCACGACGATCTTGTGGTGTCCTCCGGATTCGAGAACGACTGATCGGCCGTCGATCTCGATGCCGATGTCGGTCAGTGCCTCGGTGTTGACGGTGGCGGCTGCGCTCGCTGCTGACGCCCCGGCCTTCGCGAACTCCAGGTGCGCATCCTCGATGCGCTTGACCAACTCATCGTCGACGTGGCTCGCATCGAGGACTGTTGCAGCTTCCGAACGGCGGCGCATGGCGTCCAAGACCCTGTCGTTACGCTCGGACAGTTGCTCCATCTCGATCTGCTGGCGCCGGTAGTCGCGGTCGCCGAGGGCCAACCGTTGGGCGATCTCGGCCTCACGCACCTCGCCCTTGCAGACGTCGAACGTCTTCTGCGCCTCGCGCCGACGATCCTCGACCTGAGTGCGAGCGGGAAGTGCGGCCGCTACCTGCGACTCGAACTCGGCGACGGCATCGGCCGCGTCGGCAGCCCGCTGGACGAGCTCGGTCCGGCTCTTGCTGACCTCGAGCGCGCGGTCATGGTGTGCTTGGCCCGTGTCTTTCAGGCCCGCCAGCCGCTCGACCTCGTTGCGGTGGGTCTTGATGGCTTCAAACCGGGCGACGAGATCGTCGAGCACCTCGTCGTGGTCCTTCTGCTTGTTGACCAGCGCTGCAGTATCGGCCATGAGGCGCGCTACCTGCTCAGCATCTTCCTCTAGGCCAAGAAGGATGGCCTCGAACTCGGCAACCTGTGAGGCACTCGCAGCGACGTGAGCCGAAGCGGCTGTTCGGTCAGCTCTCGCCTGGCCGGTCGCGGTCCAGTAACGGTCTCGTTCGGTGGTGATCCGAACCCAGAGATCGTCCTCGCGATCACCCGCGGAGTCACCCCCGGCGGCAAGGTCGAGCGCTCGACCCAATGATCCGCCTGCGAAGGCGGCCTGCTCAAGCTGGGTGCCCTGCCTTAGGCGTAATGCCTCCCACAACCCGCCGTCAAGGGTCTCGTCAAGGATCGAACGCACCTTGTCGTGAGCTTCTCGACCCGTGAGCTGGGTCCTCTCGGGTTCGAGGATCTCAAGCACCGTCTCCTTCTGCCGGTGCCAGCGCTTGCGGTAACGGAAGCGGTACGGACCAGAGGACATCTCGATCTCGACCTCGGCGCCCACATCCCTTCCTGCCGGCTTCACCGCCTTGACCCCGCGCTTGCTGGAATCGTGGCCCTGTCCGGGCGGATTCCAGGCATCGTCACAGTGGGGCCAATTCAAGTTGACACGGCCATGGAATCGTCACGCTCGGCGAGAACGAGGTCGATCGCCTCAGAGAGAGAGGTCTTGCCGACCTCATTGTCACCCTCGATGATCGTGACCCCCTCGTCTGGGAACTCGACCTCGGCATCGATGATCCCGCGGTAGTTGTGGAGCTGGATTCGATGAATCCTCACGACGCGACCCCCGCCAGCCGGTAGAGCAGGCCCAGCGCATCACGGGCTTCGAGCGCGTCATCCTCAGTTCCGGCTCCGAGCTCGCGGAGGTCCTGGAGTGCATCGACGGCGAAACCCGACAGTCCGAGGCCCTCGAGGTCGTCGCCATCAGGCAGGACGACAAGGTCACTGCGTCGCTCCCACCTCTCCAGCGCACCTAGGAGATCCGAGGCGAGCTCGAGTGTGACCTCGAGTTGAGCCATGTCGGCGAGCGACAACTGCCCGACGAGCGAGAGCTTCACGATGGTCCGCTGCTTGTCGGGAATCCCATCGAGGAACTGCTTCACCCGCTCACAATCCGGGAGGCCTACCAGGTCGAAATGCTTGCGCAGGAAGTGCCAGCTGCCGACCCGACGGGGTTCAACGGAGATCGAGCCAGCCCTCAGATCGACGATCAGAACATTGCCGGGATCGGTCTCGTCGTAGTCCGTGGGCTCAGGCGCACCCGAGTACCAGACCCGACCGGTGCCACCGACTGAAGTAGTGGAGTGCCGATCGCCCAGAGCGACGAAATGTATCTTGCCCGCAGAAACCGCAGTCTCGACATCAGCGAGCACGATGAGTGCAGGATCGGTCGGGTTGGGCGACAAACTGTCGGTGGCGCCGTGGCCCACGACCACCCGGAGCATTCCGTCGGCAGGCAGGTCGTTGATGGCACGCGACACGAGGTCGACTAATGGCCGCTTGTTGGGCCAGGGAGCCCCGATGATCGTGACGCCTGGTGCGACCGGTCTCTCGACGCTGGCATCGAGGGTTACGACGTTGGGTGGACGGTTCTCAAGGAAGGTCTTCGAACGGAAAATTGACGCGGCGTCAATGGGGTCGTGGTTGCCCGGAAGCAGGTAGAAGGTGACGTCAGGAGTGGCCTTCATGGCGTCGAGAGCGCGAACCACCACCTGGCGCTCGACCTGGTTGGACTCGAACACATCGCCGCAGACCACAACGAAGGAGCAGTCCTCCTTGAGGGCAAGGGCGCCGATGGCGCCGATGGCCTCAATTCGTGCTGCGGTGAACCGGGCTTGAGCCTCGCCCTCAAGGAAGTGTCGGGTCATCCCGAGTTGCCAGTCGGCGGTGTGCAAGAACCTGGTCACGTAGCGACGGTACAAAAGTGGTGTGACAGTCGCCGTGGGTGGCGAGCAGCCGGGGGGAATCTCACCCCCGGCTCTCCTAGAAACGTACGGTTGCGGTAGGGACCTGTGGGGTGCCAGAGTCGCCGCACGAGCCTCCGACCCGGAGCTTTGCCAGCCGAAGGAGGGCCGCAGTGTCGGGCACGTCCAGCGATCGGCCAGATTCCGCAAGACTCGGCTCAAAGCTTCCGGGGTAACCAACGAAGCCGTGCGTTTCACGCTGAAGGACGGGTCCTGACGCTGTCCGCCCGGGCCGCGACGCGAATGTGGCCGGTGCTGATCGATCGTCCCACAAGCGAAACGTCTTGCGAGAGGTCGATCAAGGTCC
>DATLTS010000045.1 GCA_035533475.1 Mycobacteriales bacterium
GAAAGCCTTCTGCCGGCTGCGCTCCTACCTCGACACCGCCCGCAAACAAGGCCAACCAGCTCTGGCCGTCCTACGCATGCTCCACGACAGTGGGCCCTGGATCCCCGCCATCGCCTGAGCGGGCGGCTGAGTAGTTACATCCATTCGACGTCGGGGCCGCCTCGACCCTGTTGTCCAGCCATGGTTGGAAGGTCGTCCCGGAAGGCCAGACGGTGTGTGACAACGCCGGCCGCGCGCCCAACCAGTGCGGACCCGGCATCCCCTTGGGCACCCCGCTCGCCTTCAACCAGATCTACGCCAACCAGCCGCCGGTCAACAAAAAGCAGACCGAAGCATTCGCTTCCGAGTGCAAGAAGGTTGGGATCACCGTGACGACCGAGTCGGGCACATTCAACGACATCGTCTCGAACTACAGCGATATCTCGGTCCCGGCCACAATCAACAAGTGGGCCATGCTCAACTTCGGCGGCTTCACGAACTCCCTCTACCCGACCACGGTCGCGCTGTTCAACACTGGTGGCACCTACAACCTCGGCAACTACAGCGACCCGATGGCCGACACCCTCATCCACAACTCGATCTTCGGGGGCGACCCGTCGGCGGTGAAGGCGGAGGCGTCCTATCTCGCGGAGAACCTCCCGGGGCTGTTCCTACCGTCCGCGGACAACATTGCCGCTTGGAAGAAGACGCTGTCGGGGCCACCGGAGGCGTTCTCCAACCTGACCCAATCCGGGTTCACGCCGGAGTACTGGTACTTCACCACCGCGCAGAGCTGAGGATCCCGCCCTCGGGCGCCCGTCTCCGCCGGCCAAACCTCGCAGCTGCCGCTCGCGCGCACCGCGGCGCCTACGGAGCGGCGCCGGGTGACTCAGTGACCTAGGTCAGGACCGTGTCGATGAGACGCAGATAGCGGGTCAGGTGACGGGGGGCGAGGTATTCGTCGAGAACCCGGTCGTGTCCGCTACTACCCAGCCGCTCGCCGACCTCCGGGTGGGTGAGGAGCTCGCTGATCGCCCGGCCGAGTGCCGGGAGGTCCTCGGGATCATCGATCAGGCGTCCGGAGACCCCCTCCTCGATCTGATCCTGGATACCGCCCACTCGACTGCCGATAGTTGGTCGCGACTTCCACATCGCCTCCGCGACGGTGAGCCCGAAACCCTCGGCAAGGCTCTTCTGAACGACGACGTTGGACCGTCGTTGCAGGGCGTTGACGATCGCCCCATTCTCCTCGAGGTCATCCATCGGGAGGCAGGCCAGGTGTACACGTCGGCGCTGTGATGCGGGCAGTGCCTGCCAGGCGGCCCGCAACTCGTCCAGACTCTGTTGCCCCTCTGGGTCGTCGGTTATCGATTCCGGGGCCGGTCCGGCGAGGACCAGATGGGCGTCGAGATCGGCGGTCACGTGCTCTACGAAACCGGTCATCACCCCGATGTGGTCCTTGAGCGGATCCCAGCGTGAGATCTGCGTGACGAGCCGCGCACCGGGCGGGATGCGCTCGTCCTCGATCACCTCGGCCGGATTGGACACTTTGGCGCTCGCACCGTCCTGCCGGAGGAACTCCGGCTGGGCCCGCGGCGTGTCGGCGATGATGCCGGCCGCGTCGATGATCGCGTCGACGACGGCTTTGTCGAGGTGCTGGTTCTTCGGCGAGAATGCGTCGAGACACGGCGGGATGACGGACACCCCGGCAGGGGGCAGACACTTCCAGGCGTACTGCCGCCGGGAGAACACCTGCGCCCGGGTATGTCTGACGTAGGGGAGCAGGAAATCCCAGGCCGCGCGAGTGTGCTTGTCGGCCGCGTCGGCACCGATGTGGCAGGTCCAGATCAGATTCGCACCGCGGCCGTTCAGCGCTTCGGCAAGCCCGAGGGTCTGCGGGTCGTGCAGCACCACGGCATCGCCCGGCTGGATGAGTTCGGCCATCCGTTCGGCGTCCGCCGCGAGCGCGGTCTCGTAGATCTCGTGCTCAGCGGGGCCGAGCGGGCCGCCGTCCCCCGGTTCGCCGTGGAGCAGGTGGTGGAGTCGCTTCGTTACCTCGAAGAAGTCGTCGTTACCGTCGATGACAAGCCAACGCGTGGTGATCCCAGCGCCGACGAGATAGCAGAGGATGGACTGAAGCATCTCGGCGACGCCACCCCCCGCGCTCGTCGAGTTGATGTGCCACACCGTGCGGCCTTCGAGGACCCGGCGCGAGTGCGCGAGGGTCTCGGCGAACTCACGGGCCCGCTCCGTCCCGAGGATCGGGTCGAACTTATCCGGCGGCAAGGAGGTGATCGCGACTTCGTCCACAGCACTCCGTTCCTGTTGTTTTCATGCGGATCAGCAGGTGCCCAATCGGCCGGCGAACAGCGCGGTTCCAAGTCCGAGCCAAGCATCGCCGTAGTAGGTCGGTGTCTGTCGGGCCTGGATGGCGGCGTCGGCCAGTAGCCGCGCCCAGGCCGCGGTGTCTCCGGCTGCTCGAGCCGCCGCGGCGGAGGCGATGAACGGCAGCGGATTCGTCGCGGAGTTGACGACCTGCCCGGTCAGCGACAACGCGAGCGCCCTGGCTCGCGCGGTCGGCGCGAGTATCGACCACCAGCGGGCGGTGAGCGCCCGCTCCGCGGTGGAGCAGCCGGTCGCGAGCCACACCGGGATGCGTTGCGCGTCGAGCCCGTACTGCGCCGCGGGGGAGCCGCCGGGTGCGGCCGTGGCGGTGGCCGTGGATCCGTGTAGCGCGGCCCAGTCCGGTGGGAGCCGGCGCCCGTTTGCGGTGAGTTGCGCAAGCAGCGTGACGCTGGCCGTGGCCGCTCGCGACCAACGCCCGTCCCCGGTGAACCGGGCAAGAGCCCGGAACACCGAAGGCATCCAGTAGGACGGATTGACGGTGGCGGGAGCCGACGTCGCCCAGGGACCGGCGACTAAAACCAGGTTGCCGCCGGGCAGGCCGACGGCCTCGTGGCCGAGGATGGCGCTGGCGACGCGGCGGCCGTCGGCACGCAGTGCGGTGTCGTCGAGTCCGTCGTAGCGGAGCAGCGCGAAGGCGGTCAACACATCGGCATCGGTGGCCGACTGATGGTCCAGCACGCTGCCGCTGGCGGTAGCGTGCCAGGAGATCAGCGCATCCGATCGCTGAAGGTGTCGTTGGGTCCACGCCCAGATCGTCCGCACAGTCTGCGGCCGTCCGGCGATCTCCGCGAGCAGCATCCCGTACGCCTGCCCCTCGCTCACGATGTCGTTCCCCTGGTCCGGCCTGAGCACCCGGCCGTCGGCGGTGACGAACGTGTCGAGGAAGTGCACGGCGGCAGCCTGGGCCTGGATCGCCAGCGAGTTGGACGGGGTGACGGCGACGTTGAGCGCCGGGGAGCGGGCTCCGGGCAGCACGGCACCCACGCCCGGGCCGCTGGAACCACCGGCACAGGCGGCGGCACCGAGTAGGGCGGCCATGCTCAGCACCTTCCGGATCGGGCTCATCACGGGCTCGGCGTGCCCGACGCGGTGGCGGTCGCAGCCGCGGACGGACTGGCGGACGAGCTGGCTGAGGGGCTGGCGGACGGGCCAGCGGAAGGCGGGCTGCTCGACGGTGCGGTCGAGCCGCTGGGCGTAGCCGAGCCGGTCGGGTTCACCGACCCTGGGGCGCCGGGCGACGCCGATGGGCCCGGCGAGCCGGTGGGGGAGTTGCTGGGCGCCGGCCCCGGCACCCGTGCGTAGCTCACGGCCTGACCACGGGCGGGCCGGAGCAGCTGCGGGGTGACGATCCGCGCGGCCCCCGGGGCGAGCAGCGCGACGATCGCGGCCGCGCTGCCCGCCGCGATCGCGAAGCCGCCCACGGCGAGGGTGACCTGCCGGGCCCTGCGGTCCCGGAGAAACTCGGTGCGGCGACGCTCTCTGAGCTCCGCCGGCAGGGCCGCGCGTTGGGCTGCAAGGCTGTTCAACGGCGCGGTTGCGAAGGCGAACGTGGGCCACGCGAGCAGCGCCGCCGTGAGTGGACCGCCGTAGCCTGACGATCTGGTGAGGGCCGCGACGATCCCGGCGAGGCCCAGTGCGGCGAGGATCGTCTCGCCCCGGTTTCCTTTGATCGCGTCCCAGAAGTGCGCTTCCTCGCTGGTCTTGGGGGTGCGGAGGAACTCCGCTTCCTTGGCATAGAGGGCCTGCACCGAGGCGCGGGCGACGACGAGCGAGGTGGACTGCCAGATCATGAACGCCCCGAAAGCGTCCCGCCAGGAGGCTCCAGTCCCGCGACGTAACAGCGCCACTGCCCGGACCAGCCCTAGTCCCACGAGCAGCGGGATCGCGGCGACGAGGAAACCGGAGAGTTTCCGAAACAGCAGCCCACCGCCGAGCGCGATGTTCGCCGCCCCGGCGAGCAGGAACACGAAGAACACCAGCCCGAGCAGGTCGCCGTACCACTGGACGGCCCCGGACAGGTAGGCCCAGCGTTGTCCGATGTTCAGCCGGTTCTCCTCGTCCCGCCGCCCCGGGAGCATCCAGCGCCAGTGCCGACGCAGGATCTGGATGCCACCGAAACACCAACGGAAGCGCTGACCCTTGAGCGCCTCGAAGGTCAGCGGCATCACGCCGTGCCCGAAGGAGGTGTCGACGTGGAGCCCGGACCATCCCTTGCGCAGCAGGCGCAAGGACAGCTCGGCGTCCTCGGTGATGCACCACTCGTCCCAGCGGCCGACATCGACCAGGGCCTGCCGGCGGATAAGCCCCATGGTCCCGGCGAAGATGGCTCCGTCCCGCTCGTTTCGGGACGGTTGCGAGACCTTGAAGAAGTAGAGATAGGAGTAGTAGAGGCGGCGGAAGAAAGGGGCGCCTTCCCAGTCACGGTAGTCCTGCGGGGCCTGGATAAATCCGATCTTGGGGTCTTCGAACAGTCCGGCGCACTGCCGGAGGAACGTCGGCTCCAGCTGGTAGTCCGCGTCGATCACGCCGATCAGTTCCGTCCGCGGATCGATCATGTGCTCCAGCGCGTAGTTCAGCGCCCCGGACTTGTACCCGGGCCAGTCTTCGAGGTGGACGAATTTCACGTCGTTGTCCCGGCACCACGCCTCGAGCGGGCGCCAGATCGCCTCGTCCTCGGTATTGTCGTCGATCGCGATGATCTCGTAGTTTTCGTAGTCGAGGGCCTTGAGCGACCGCAACGTCTCGATGACCATCTCGGCCGGTTCGAAGTGTGCCGGCACGTGCAGGCTGACGAACGGCGCCGCGCCGCTTGCCGCGGCCGCCTCGATCTCGGCCCCACCGATCCGTCGCCGCCACTGTTCGCGACCGAGGGCGTCGCACAACTCCCACAGGTAGGCGCACCCCAGGATTGCGGCGAACAGCTCGAGCAGCCAGAGCCCTAGGCCGCCGGTGGTGCCGGCGGCACCGAGGTGGCTGATGAAGGTCCAATCGAGCATGAATGCGAGGTAACCCACGAACAAGAAGAGCGTCATGGCCCACGCAAGGTGTGCACGCGCATTCCAGCGCCGGGTCACCGGCAACCAGACGAGGCTCATGACCAGGAGGCCGGCCAGGGCGCCCTCGATGTTGGTCGTAGTGACCCCTATCGCGCGCAGCGCGGCGCCGACCGCAATGGCGAGGATCGCCGTACCGACAAGCGCGAAGACCAGCCGGCGGGTCCAGGCCGCGGCGCCATTCGAGTTGCCGATGTCGCGGGTCGGTACGAAAAGCGCGATCGTAGCGAGTGGCGCGGCAACCAGTCCCGCCAGGAGCAGAGCGGAGAGCATGCGGGTCCTCGTGGTCGGCGGATGCTTTCCAGTTCGCTACCCCGCAGAGCCGAGCTGAACCCGGCTTGCCGTTACCGGTTGGTTAAGCTGACCGCTCCGGCGTGGGACGGAGGTGCAGTCACGGTGGTGGTTCCCGACGGGTTTGCCGGCGGACTTATAGGTCTGCTCGGCTTCGAGTTCATCGAAACCACCGCGGACCGGGTGGTCTTGCGCTTCGAGGTGCGCCCCGAGCTGCACCAGCCTTATGGGATCGTGCACGGCGGCGTGTATTGCGCGGCCGTAGAGAGCGCAGCCAGTGTCGGAGCCAGCCTCTGGTTCGGGGACCGGGGACAGACGGTCGGCGTCGCCAACCACACCAACTTCATCCGGGCAGTGCGGTCCGGGATGCTGACGGTGGAGGCCACCCCGGTGCACCGCGGCCGGACCCAGCAACTTTGGCAGGTCGACGTCACCGACGAGTCCGGCCGTGCGATTGCCCGCGGGGAAGTCCGGTTGGCCAACCTCAGCGATGCCGACCGGCTCGGCCAGAGCGGCGGCTGAGGGTCAGCCTCCGCTCGCCGAGCGGGCGGTTGCCGCCAAGTGCGAGATGCCGACCCCACCGGGCGTTTGGCCGCCGTAGCGCTGCTTCTCCCGGTCCAGATCGAGCCGGCCGATCCGCTTGCGGGCACCGAGTGCAGCATCGTCGAGCAGCTCGGCCGGGACGATCCAGGCAACCTCGAACTCGAGCCTGTCCGGGTCATGGCCGTACAGGCTCTTCGTGGTGCCGTGGTCGGAGGACCCGGTCAGAGCTCCGTGTTCGGTGAGCACGCCCGCCAACCTGCCCAGCTCGTCGAGCGTGTCCACCTCCCAGGCCAGGTGGTACAGACCCACACTGGTCCGGCCGGCCGGCGACGGCCCGGCAGCGCCGCCGATCTCGAACAATCCGAGGTCGTGGTCGTTCGTCGACCCCGGTGCCTGAAGGAACGCGGCACCGGTGAATCCGTCGGGTGTCATCCCGACCGGCCGGAAGCCCAGGGCGTCGCGATAGAACGCGACGCTGCGCGTCAGGTCACGCACGTAGAGAACGGCGTGGTTCAGGCGGGTGATCGCCATCGCGGTGCTCCTAGCTTCGGGCCGGTCGAGCTGGACGGCGTGTCGGGGACTCAGCTCTCGGGGGAGTCGAGAACCGCTTCGATCTCCAGGTGGAGCGAGACCTTGTCGCCGACGACGACGCCGCCACCGTCCATCGGCATGTCGATGGTGACCCCGAAGTCCTTGCGGTTGATCTCCCCGGTCGCCGAGAATCCGGCCCGGGTACCGCCGAACGGGTCCTTGGTGAAGCCGTTTACCTCGACGTCGAGCGTCAGCGGCCGGGTGACGCCATGCAGGCTGAGCTCACCCTCGAGCTGGAAGCCATCGCCGTTCTGCCGGACGCCGGTCGAGCGGAAGGTCATGGTCGGGAACTTCTCGGCTTCGAGAAAGTCGGCCGAACGCACGTGGTTGTCCCGCTGCTCATTTCCGGTGTCGAAAGAGTCGACGTCGACGGTGGCCGTGGCGCTGGACGCCAGCGGGTCTTCGGCGGTGACGATGGTGCCGTCGACGGTCGCGAAGCGACCGCGGACCTTGCTCACCATCATGTGCCGGATCGAGAAGGACAGGTCACTGTGGACCGGGTCGATGCTCCAGCTCCCGACGACGTAGCCCGGAAGTTGGGTGCGCGTGGCAGTCATAGCGGGTCCCCTTCTGTAGTTGAGATCTCAACATACCTGAATCTCGTTGAGAGTTCAAGTATTCCTGGTAAGATGCCCGACACCAGCCGGAAGGAGGTCCCGATGACCCGCTGGCTGAGCGAACCCGAACAGCGCACCTGGCGAGCCTTCCTGTCCGCCACCCAGTTGCTTGTCGAGGAACTCGATCGGGAACTGCAGCACGATGCTGGCATGCCGCACGGCTATTACGAAATACTGGTCCGGCTATCCGAATCCCCGAACCAGGCGTTGCGGATGAGCGATCTCGCGACCGCGGCATATTCCTCGAGGAGCCGCGTCTCCCACGCCGTGAGCCGGTTGGAGGAGGCCGGCTGGATCAGCCGCGAAGAGTGCCCAACCGACCGACGCGGCCAGGTGGCGGTGCTCACCCCCACTGGTTTCGCCGCCTTGGCGGCCGCGGCCCCGGGCCACGTGGAGGGGGTCCGGACGCATCTGTTCGACCAGCTCACCCCCGAGCAAGTCGATCAGCTGCGGGCGATCAGCGACGCGATAGTCGGTCACCTGGTTGCGAACCGGGCGTCGCACGGAGGCGCTTGCGAGCCCGTTTGAAGCCCAACGCACCTCGGCCGGACATCGTGGCGTCCGGCCGAGGCGAGGTGGAGCGGCACTACCAGCGGCACTACCAGCGGTACCAGCGCGCGCCCTCCGCGCCGCGCACAGCGAAGCCGACCAGCCAGATCGCGATGACCGCAAGTGCGAGCCACCACAACACGTGGACTGCGAACCCGCCGGCACCCAGCAGCACTGCGAGGAGCAGCACCAGCAAGATGACACCCATGGCTACCTCCTAAGTAGTCGCCGGCAGGTGTTCCCCGCTCCGGCGCGATCCTCACCTGTGGTAACGGGTTTATCCCAGTCAGGTGAGGCGCGACCTACCGACTCCAGGGCGGCAGCGGGCGACCGCGCGGCGCGCTACTCCGATGTGGCTGAAGATTCCTCGGCCGTCTGCTCGAGCGGCAGGGTCGCCGCGGTTCCCAGCAGGGTCACGGCGAAAAGCAGGACGGTGAGGACGTGCACGCTCGTGCACCACAAGCAAATCGCGTCGATCGTGAACAGCTCGGTGTAGACGAGGTAGCAGACGAACCCAACTCCGACGATGACCGAGAAGAGCCGGGTGCGGCGCACGAATGGCAGCCCGGACCGCCAGGCGGCCGGGCTCTGCAAGACGAGCATCCCGACGAAGAAGGCCAGGCCCAGCACCGCAACCGGGATGACCCCGAAGACCAGCGACTGCGGGCTGGTCGTCACCTTCTGGCAGTTGACGATGCCGCTTTCGGCACAGACCAGCTGCACGGAGGAGACGTAGTGGGTGAGGGTGAGGTAGATCGACACACCCAGTCCGGCGATCGACAGGAGCAGTGCGCTCGGCACGACCCAACCCGGGACGGCGACCTGCGGCCCCCCCTCGCCGGCCGCCGGCTGCGTCGGTGTCACCCGAGTCGGTGTCACCCGAGGTGGCGGGTGGCCGCGAGGACCCCGGGAGCCGCGCAGACGTCGGTGGGCAGGTCCTGGGTGGCCGTGCAGATCGCCGCGGTCAGCTCGTTCGCGGCACCGACGATGCCCTTGGTGACCGGGCTCGATGGGTTGGCGAGGTCGCCGGCGATCTGCGTCCAGCTGAGCTGCCCCAACGTGGTGGGTACGTAGCTAGACCCATCCACGACGTACCTGTTCGCGATGTCGACGAACGGGATTCCGCCCGCCTCGTTCACCGGGACGTACGGCGGGCCGTCATATCTCGTCAGCAGCTGGGCGAGGGCCTTCGAGGGAGTCTGCAGGGTGGCATAGGTGCCGCCCGAGAGCTGGTTGGTACGGGTCTCGGTGGGAGTGAACGCGACGTAGGGGCTGCTGTAGGTGGACTGGTAGAACGTGAACGTCGCGATGTTCCCGTCATTCACCGCGGAGCGCGTGGTGTGCAGGTTGGTGAAAGTCCCGAACCGGGAGAGCGCATTCACCATCGCCCACCGTTCCGCGGCGCAGTAGGGGCAGTATTCGGCACCGATGTAGACGACCTCCGGCTTGCCGTTGGCGGTCAGGCTGGCGCCGTTCACGATGTGCTTGGGATGGTTGGTGACCAAGCCGCCGCCGTCGCCTACCGAGGTGAGGACGCTGGCCGGGATGCCGGTCACCTGGGCGACGAGGCTCGCGGCCGCGGTGGAGACTCCGGCGCTCTTCTTGTGCTGGGCCAGGTAGTAGCCGACCAGGCCCCCGATCGCCAGGACGATCACGACGATGCCGGCGACCGAGGTCAGCATCCGGCGGCGGCGTTCCTGCCGTTGCTGCGCCGCCCGCTGGGCGGCAACCTTTGCGCGGGTGCGCTCGGAGCCGCGTTTCGGGCCCCGTGCCGTCGCTTTCGCCATGTCATCCCAATCGGCATAGATGGAACATCCACCCTAACGGCGGGTACCGGGGCCTGGTTCCAGTGGTCAGATCCAGCAGGGCGCCGTTTCGTGCTTCGGGTCCTTGTTCGCGCACTGGGAGAACCACATTCGCTGGTGCCATGACGAGTACGGGATCGACCTTCCGGCGAGGACCGGGTACAGGTACCCGAAGTTAGCCAGCACGGCCAGCAGGTAGAGACCGACCGCGTAGGCGCCCCACCGGCGTCGCCGGACGCTGGCCTCGCGCGAACCGAGGACCAACCCCGCGCACAGCGTGAGGCCGAGCACCATGAATGGCAGCATCGGCAGCGCGTAGAAGAGGAACATCGTTCGTTGATCGGCATAGGCCGGAACGAACCAAGGCAACCAGGCGAACAGGAAACACACCACGATGGCGGCGGCCCGCCAGTCGTGCCGGCTGATCCATCGCCAGATCGCGGCGATCATGGCCGGGATGGAGAGCCACCAGATCGCCGGAGTCCCGATCCCGAGAATCTCCTGGGAGCACAGGCTCGTGCCGCAGTTCTTCGGCGTGGCGTAGAAGTAGGCCACCGGCCGGGCGAGCAGCAGCCAGCCGAGCGGGTACGACCGGTACGGGTGGCCATCGCTGAGATGGTTGTGGAAGCGCCAGATCTCGTCCTGGTAGTGCCACCAGCCGCGGAACACCGCCCACGCGTGGGCGATGGTCGACTGGCCGGCGCGAACGTCGAGGTCGTGGTCGTAGGCGGTGTTCGCATTTCCGAGGAACCAGCCGGTCCACGACACCACGTAGACCAGGATCGGCAGAACGACGAACACGGCCAGCGCCGGTAACCCGTCGAGCAGCAGGGCGCCCCGCCACGGGTGGCGCAGGCCGGCGACCCGCCGGGCGGCGACGTCCCACATGTAGCCGAGACCGAGGAAGGCCGGAACGAAGAACACCCCGTTCCACTTGGTCGCGCAGGCCAGGCCGAGGCACATCCCGGCCCCGAGCCGCCACCACCGGATACCGAGCCACGGCCCTCGGCCGACCTCGCCGTCGGAGAGCCGGGCGGCAAGCCTGCTCCGCCCGTCGTCGCGATCCGCGACCAGGCAGCCGAAGGAGGCGACCACCCAGAACGTCAGGAAGATGTCGAGCATTGACACCCGGCTCTGGACGAACTCGAGGCCGTCGAGGGCCAGTAGGAGGCCGGCGACCGCACCGAGCACCGTGGAGCGGAACATGCGGCGGGCGGTCCGGGCCAGGATGAGGATCGCGAGCGAGCCCACGACCGCCGCGGAGAACCGCCAGCCGAAGCTGTCGCCAGGGTAGACGGCCGGGCTGGTTCCGGCGGTGACGAATGTGCCATGGCTGAACAGCGCCTCGCCGATCGCGATCACCCACTTGCCCATCGGGGGATGGACGATGAAACCCGGTCCGGTGTTGAGGCTGTTGAGCTCTACGCCGTGGTGGAGCAGGTTGAAGCTGTCGTGGACGTAGTAGACCTCGTCGAAGACCAGCCCCTTAGGCCCCCCCGGACTGCCGAGACTGACGAAACGGATCGCCGCTCCGAATGCCGTCACGGCCAGGGCAACCAGCCAGCCCGCGAGCCGATCGGTCGGCATCGGGGTGACCAGGCGGTCACGGACACCGCGCCCCCGGCCGGACGCCACCGGGACGGCGAGGGTCGTGGCCATGGGTCATCGTAGGTGGGCGCGACAGGATGGCCTCGTGACACCTCTCGGACAGCTGCTGATTGCCGCCACCCCGCTGGGTAACCCGTCGGACGCCTCGGCGCGGCTCGTGGAGCTGCTCCAGACGGCGGACGTCGTCGCGGCCGAAGACACCCGCCGGCTCCGCCGGCTGGCCCGTGACCTCGGTGTCGTTCACGCAGGGCGTGTCGTGTCGTACTACGACGCCACCGAGGCCGCCCGGGTGCCGGAGCTGATTGCGGCGCTGGAGGCCGGCGAAACGGTGCTGCTCGTCAGCGACGCGGGCACGCCCGGGGTTTCCGACCCGGGCTACCGGCTGGTGCGAGCTGCGGTCGACGCCGGGATCCCTGTCCGTCCGGTGCCCGGGCCATCCGCGGCCACGGCGGCTCTCGCCGTGTCCGGTCTCGCGGTCGACCGTTGGTGCTTCGAAGGTTTCCTGCCGCGCCGGCCCGGCGAGCGGCGCCGCCGCATCGCCGAGCTGGCCGGGGAGCCGCGGACCCTGGTGGTGTTCGAAGCGCCGCACCGGGTGGCCCGCACCCTCACCGATCTCGCGGCCGGGTTCGGGGACGCGCGGCCGGCGGCGGTCTGCCGGGAGCTGACGAAGACCCACGAGGAGATCCGCCGAGGTCCGCTCGGCGAGCTGGCCGCCTGGGCCGGCGCCGCAGCCCCGCGCGGGGAGATCACCCTGGTCATCGCGGGAGCCCCGGAAGCCGCCGACACCGCCACGGACCCGGAGACCCTCGCCGGCGATGTGGCCGGGATCGAGGCATCCGGCGTCACGCGTCGGGAGGCGATCACCGAAGTGGCCGCCGGTCGGCGGCTTCCCCGCCGGGTCGTGTACGCGGCGGTCGTCGCCGCTCGGGAAAAACGGATCGCCGGCCCTTCATAGGATCAGCGGCGTGAGCGAGGGCAAGGCGTTCTACGTCACGACGCCGATCTATTACGTGAACGACGCCCCGCACATCGGGCATGCCTACACGACGGTGGCCGGAGACGTGCTCACCCGCTGGCATCGCCAGCGTGGGGAACGGGTCTGGTTCCTCACCGGCACGGACGAGCATGGGGAGAAGATCCTCGAGGCGGCTCGTGCCCACGATGTCGGACCGCAGGAGTGGACCGACCGCATGGTCGAAACCGCGTGGCTGCCGATGCTGGCAGCCGTGGATATCTCCAACGACGACTTCATTCGCACCACCGAGCGGCGGCACACCAGTCGGGTGCAGGAGTTCTGGCAGCGGGTGCATGACGCGGGCGAGGTCTACCAGGGCACCTACACCGGGCCGTACTGCGTCTCCTGCGAGGAGTACAAGCTGCCGGCCGATCTGCTCCAGCCCGGCGACCGCTGTCCCATCCACGACCGCCCGGTGGAGCAGCTAGCTGAGCAGAACTACTTCTTCCGGCTCTCCGGCTACGCCGAGCGGCTGCTCGCGCACTACGCCGCGCATCCGGAGTTCGTCCAACCGGAAAGTGCCCGCAACGAGGTGCTGCGTTTCGTCGAGGGAGGCTTGCAGGATCTGTCGATCACCCGGTCCAGCTTCGACTGGGGCATCCCCGTTCCGTGGGATCCGACGCATGTGCTCTATGTCTGGATCGATGCACTGCTCAACTACGCGACCGCGGTGGGCTACGGGGTCGACGAGGAGCGGTTTGCCGCGACCTGGCCGGCGGACGTGCACCTGGTGGGCAAGGACATCTTGCGCTTCCACGCGGTCATCTGGCCGGCGATGTTGATGGCGGCGGGCCTCCCGTTGCCGCGGGTGGTGTTCGCCAACGGCTGGCTGCTCGTGGGGGGGGAGAAGATGAGCAAGACCAAGTTGACCGGCATCCCGCCGCAGCGGATCACCGAACACTTCGGTTCGGACGCCTACCGCTACTACTTCCTCCGGGAGCTCGCGTACGGCTCGGACGGCTCGTTCTCCTGGGAGTCGATGGCCGCCCGCTACCAGTCCGAGCTCGCCGACCAGCTCGGCAATCTCGCCTCCCGCCTGACCTCGATGGTCGAGCGTTATCGGGACGGGAAGCTGCCGGCACCGCAGGCTGAGCCGGTGATCGCGGATGCGCTGGGCGAGACCGCCGCGCGCGCCGACGAGCGGATCCGGGCCCTGGACTTCCAGGCCGGCATCGTCGCCGTCATGGAGCTGGTCCGACTGGTCAACGGCTACGTCTCCGAACAGGAACCCTGGCATCTGGCCAAGGACGACGACCGTGCCGCGGACCTTGACCGAGTTCTCTACGCGACGGCAGACGCGCTGCGCGCGGTCGCGACCTTGCTGGCCGCGGTAATGCCGCGCGCGTGTACGGCGCTCTGGGACGCGCTCGGTGCCGCCGCAACGCTCGGTCCGCTCGCCGACGCCCGGATCCAGGACGCGGGCCGTTACGGGCAATTGCCCGCCGGCGCGCCGGTTACCCGGCTCGCGCCGCTGTTCCCGCGGCTCGAGGACCCGCCGGAATGACACCGTCCGGCGAGCTGCCGCCCGCGCCGCAACCGTTGCCGGTCCCGGTCGACGACAGTCACTGCCATCTCGACCTGACCGACGGGTCGATCGAGTCGGCAGTCGCCGCCGCGCAGGCGGTGGGCGTCCGCCGGATCGTCACGATCGGCGTCGACGTCGAGTCCTCGGAATGGGCCGCCGACGCGGCCGCGCAGCATCGCGATGTCTTCGCAGCCGTTGCCATTCATCCCAACGACGCCCACCGGGCCGACGATTCGGCCTGGAACCGGATCGAAGCTCTGGCCGGTCAACCGGGGGTCCGCGCGGTGGGGGAGACCGGGCTCGACTACTTCCGCGACAGCGCCCCGCCGGCCGCGCAGCAGGAGTCCTTTCGCCGGCACATCGCAATCGCGAAGGCCACCGGGCGGGCTCTGGTGATCCATGACCGGGACGCCCACGAGGATGTGTTGCGCATCCTCGCCGAGGAGGGAGCGCCGGACCGGACTGTCTTCCATTGCTTTTCCGGGGACGCAGCGATGGCCCGGCGGTGCGCCGACCTGGGCTACGTCCTGTCCTTCGCCGGGACCCTGACCTTCGCGAACGCGCCGGCGTTGCGGGAAGCGGCCGCCGTCACCCCGCTGGACATGGTCCTCGTCGAGACCGACGCCCCGTTCCTCACCCCGGTCCCCTACCGGGGGCGTCCGAACGCCTCCTACCTCGTCCCGTACACGCTGCGGGCGCTCGCCGCCGCGCAGGGTCGGGACGTAGCCGAGGTCGGGGCTGCGGTCGCCGCCACAGCGATGCGGATCTTCGACTTCCCCGCCTGAGAAACGGACATCCGCCCCACTGACCCCAGCGGAACCGGCCGATTCCGACATCCGATCCCCACCGGCACTCCCCACCTCACTTGCGGTCGTCCGGGCTGCGCCGTTATGGTCTCGTGACCGCCGGATCGGGACTGTTCGGGCAATCCCAGCAATTCGCCCGCCGCTCTCCCGCGCCCGGACCGACCGAGCATCGGAGCGACGTGCGTCGTTCGCCACTCGCAATCGCCCTGTACAGCATCGTCCTCCTCGCCCTGATCGGCACGACCACCGCCTTCGTGCGGATGGACAAGACGATCACCGTCAGCATCGACGGCCAGCTGCGGCACGTGCAAACCTTCGCCGGCAGCGTCGGCGGGGCGCTCGACCGGGCCGGCATCGATGTCGGCGCCCACGACCTGGTAGCGCCCGACCTTTCCGCACCGATCCGCGACCACGGGCTCGTCGTCATCCGACGTGGTCGGCTGGTGAACCTCACCCTGGACGGGCGGAGCCGTCCGGTCTGGGTGACGGCGATGAGTGTCGACGAGGTTCTCGGTCAGCTCGACCTGCGGGCCGGCACCATGTACCTGTCGGCCAGCCGGGACCAGTCCATCCCGTTGTCCGGCTTCTCGCTCACCGTCCGGCTGCCGCAGCGGGTGAACATCCTCGTGGACAACCGGGTGGTCAGCGCCACGACGATCGCCCCTACCGTGTCGGCGCTGCTCACCCAGGTGCACATCCGGTTGGCACGGACGGACCAGCTCAGCGTGCCGGGCACGCTCTACCCGACGACCGGTCTGGTGATCCGGGTGACCCGGATCCGGTACGGACGGGAGCGGGTCGACGAGGCCATTCCGTACGCGACGATCCAACGCGACGACTCGTCGCTGTGGTCCGGCGACACCCAGGTGGCCCAATACGGCCAGCCCGGCGTTCGGGTGCTGGTCTACGCGCTCGTCTCCCGCGACCACCGGATCGTGTCCCGCCGGCTGGTCTCCAACCAGGTCGGCGCCCAGCCGCAAACGGAGATCATCGACATCGGGACCAAGCCGGCGCCGGCGTCGAGCCTGAACTGGTCGGCGCTCGCCAGCTGCGAATCCGGCGGGAACCCGGGGTCGGTGTCGGCCGATGGCCAGTACTACGGCTTGTACCAGTTCTCGCTGCCCACCTGGTACTCGGTCGGCGGCAGCGGCTACCCGAATCAGGCATCCTCGGCTGAGCAGACCTACCGGGCGGAGTTGCTGTTCGACGCCGACGGTACGTCGCCCTGGCCGGTGTGCGGGCACTACCTGTACTCGTAGGCGCACACTGCCTCGGTGACTGAGGGGCTGTTGCGGCCAGTCGAGGTCCGCCGTCTCGCGGCGGACCTCGACCTGCGGCCGAGCAAGGCGCTGGGGCAGAACTTCGTCATCGATCCGAACACGGTCCGGCGGATCGTCCGGACCTCGGGGATCGGGGCGGACGACGTCGTCGTCGAGGTCGGGCCGGGCCTTGGCTCGCTGACCCTCGGACTGCTCGACCGGGCTGCGGCGGTGATCGCCATAGAGGTCGACGACCGGCTGGCCGGCGGGCTTGCCGCCACGGTGTCCGAACGCCGCCCGGACCGGGCGGACCGGCTCACGGTCATCACCGCTGATGCGCTGAGCTTGACCGGATTGGCCGGATCCGCGCCGACCGCCCTCGTCGCCAATCTGCCCTACAACGTCGCGGTGCCGGTCCTGCTGCACCTGCTCGAGCGGCTGCCATCGCTCTGCCGAGGACTCGTGATGGTCCAGGCCGAGGTGGCGGACCGGCTAGTGGCCCCGCCGGGCTCGCGGGTCTACGGTGCCCCCTCGGCCAAGCTCGCCTGGTATGCCGACGCCCGGCGGGCCGGTGCGGTCGCCCGCACGGTCTTCTGGCCGGCGCCGCGGGTCGACTCGGGGCTGGTCGCTTTCCGACGGCACGACCCGCCCGGACCGGACCGCACGGCGGTCTTCGCCCTCGTCGACGCGGCGTTCGGGCAGCGCCGCAAGACGTTGCGCGCGGCGCTGGCCGGATGGGCCGGTTCGCCGGTGCGGGCCGAGCGGATCCTCCGCGCCGCCGGGATCGACCCCGGGCGGCGCGGGGAGTCGCTCGGCATCGAGGCGTTCGTCCGGCTCGCTGCCGTCAGCGATGACCCGCCGTAGCATCGATGACGTGTCCGACGACGTCGCCGACCAGCGCTCGGGGGCCGGCGAGTCCGCGCCGGTCACCGTCCGCGTGCCGGCGAAGGTCAATCTGCATCTCGGGGTCGGAGAACTGCGGCCGGACGGCTTCCACGAGCTGACTACGGTCTTCCAGGCGGTCTCGCTCTACGACGAGATCCTCGTGGAGCCGGCCCGCCGGCTGACCGTCGAGGTCATCGGTGACGGCGCCGAGGGAGTGCCGCGCGGTGACGAGAACCTGGCGGTGCAGGCCGCCCGGGCGGTGGCCGCGCTGGCCGGTCGGGCACCCGGCGTGCGGATCACGATCCGCAAGGGCATCCCGGTCGCGGGGGGGATGGCCGGCGGCTCGGCGGATGCGGCGGCTGCGCTGGTCGCCTGCGACGCCCTGTGGGGTGCTGGCCTCGACCGGGCAAGCCTCGCCCGGCTGGCCGCCGGCCTCGGCAGCGACGTGCCGTTCGCGCTGCGCGGCGGCAACGCGCTCGGTACCGGTCGTGGCGAACGGCTGTCTCCGGTGCTCGGGCGCGGGAACTACCACTGGGTCTTCGCGCTGGCTGACGGCGGCCTGTCGACCCCGGGCGTCTATCAGGAGCTCGACCGGCAGCGGGCGGGTGAGCGGGCGCCCGAGCCGGCCCGACCCGACGGGGTGATGGCGGCGCTGCGTGCGGGTGACCCGGTGGCCCTCGGTCGGGCGCTGGCCAACGACCTGCAACCAGCGGCGCTGGCCCTGCGCCCGCAACTGCGTCGGGTGCTCGACGCCGGGCGGGAACTGGGGGCGGTCGGGTCGATCGTCTGCGGATCGGGGCCGACGGTCGCCCTCTTGGCCCGAGGCCCCGGTGACGCGATCAACCTGGCCGCGGTGCTCGCCGGAATGGACGTGTGCCGAGCGGTGCGCCGGGCCGCCGGCCCGGTCGTTGGCGCTCGGGTGCATGCCACCGAGCCCGGCCCCTGACCACCGGGCGGCGGCGTTATCCGTCGACCGCCGTGAGGGCCGGTCGCTCTTCCAGACGGGCGAGTCCGTTCCACGCCAGGTTGACCAGGTGCGCGGCGACCACGTCGCGCTTGGGCTTGCGCGCGTCGAGCCACCACTGGCCGGTGAGCGCGACCATCCCGACGAGTGCCTGCGCATAGAGCGGAGCCAGCCGGCCGTCGTAGCCGCGCGCCTTGAACTCGCGGGCGAGGATGTGCTCGACCTGGGTGGCGATGTCGCTGATCAGGCTGGCGAAGGTGCCGCCGGAACTGGCCACCGGAGAGTCGCGCACCAGGATCCGGAAACCGTCGGTGTCGGACTCCACGTAGGAAAGCAACGCCAGCGCGGCCTGCTCGAGCAGCTCCCGTGGGTGTCCGCCGGACAGCGCGCCGGTGACCCGGTCGAGCAGTCGCTGCATCTCCCGCTCGACGACCAGCTCGTACAGCCCTTCCTTGCCGCCGAAGTGTTCGTAGACGACGGGTTTCGAGACCTGCGCGCGAGCCGCGATCTCCTCGATCGAGGTGGCGTCGAAGCCTTTCTCGGCGAACAGCGAGCGGCCGACGTCTAGCAATTGCGCGCGGCGCTCGCTGCCGGTCATCCGCACCCGGGCCACCTGCGGCGCGAGGCGCACGGGCCGGCTCGCGGCCGGGACGGCCTCCAGGCTCATCAGGTCGCCCGGCGGGCGGCCAGCCGCGCCGGGTCCGGCCATCGCACGTCGTAGGCCCACCCGAGCTGCTCGAAGCGCTTGATGACGTTGGCGCTGCTGTCGACCTGCCCGCGCAGAACGCCGTGCCGGGCGCAGGTCGGGTCGGCATGGTGCAAGTTGTGCCACGACTCGCCCATGGAGATGACGGCGAGCCACCACACGTTGCCGGCCTTGTCGCGGCTCTTGAACGGCCGTTCCCCGATCCAGTGGCAGATGGAGTTGATCGACCAGGTCGTGTGGTGCAGCAGGGCGACCCGGACTAGGCTGCCCCAGAAGAACGCGGTGAGCGCACCCTGCCAGGACAGCGACCACAGGCCACCGATCAGCGGCGGCACGAGCAGGCTGACCCCGGCCAGCTGGGGGAAGGCCCGGGACACCCGCCGGATGTCCCGGTCGGCGATCAGGTCGGGAGCGAACCGGTCCTGGTTGGTCTGCTCGACGTCGAACAGCCAGCCGATGTGGGCGTGCAGGAGCCCCTTGGTCAGCGCGGGGACACTCGTCCCGTAACGCCAAGGCGAGTGCGGGTCACCGTCGCGGTCACTGAACGCGTGGTGGCGCCGGTGGTCGGCAACCCAACGGATCACCGGTCCCTCGATCGCGAGGCTGCCGGCGATCGCCAGGCCGACCCGCAAGGCTCTCTTCGCCTTGAACGAGCCATGCGTGAAGTAGCGGTGGAATCCGACGGTCACGCCGTGCCCGCTGATGGCGTACATGACGAGCCCGATGACCAGCGCGTGCCAGTCGACCCCCCAGCCCCAGGCGAGGGGGATGGCCGCGACGACGGCGGCGAGCGGGATCGCGATGAACAGGCCGAGGATCACCTGCTCGATCCGGGCCCGGCGCATGGTCCCCGGCCGGAACTGGATCGGGGACGCCGTCGGCAACTGTTCGGCGGGTCGGGCTGCGGGTGGGGCGGCCAGGGCCGTGCCCAGACCGCCCGGGGGTGGAGTCATCGGTTTCCTCACATCGTGGGCCGGTTGGCTACGCCACCGTAACCTACGCCACCGTAGGTCCCTGATGGCGGGGGGCTCGTCGCTGAGCGCCAACGGCGGCCGGGTGACGAGGTTTGCCGGACGGTGCGAAGATCCTTCGGCGATCCCGGGTGGTCTAACGGCATGACGGGGCCCTTTGGAGGCTTCAGATCCAGGTTCGAATCCTGGCCCGGGAGCAACCGGATCGGTGCAGCGCCGCCGAGCGGCTGTCTCCCCGTTAGGCTCGGGAAACCGCCGTCCCCCGCGATGTCGCGAGGAGCCTCACAGTGACCGACCCCCGACCGGCCGCCGTGATCGTGCTCGCGGCCGGTCAGGGCACCCGGATGAAGTCGCGGACCGCGAAGGTTCTGCACCGGATGTGTGGGCGGACCCTGCTCGGCCACGTCCTCGCCGCCGTCGCCGAAACCGGGGCCGCGCGGACGCTTGTCGTGGTGGGACGCGACCGGGATGCGGTCGTGGCCCACCTCGGTGAGGTCGCCCCGCAGGCGGTGCCGGTGTCCCAGGAGCCGCAGCAGGGCACGGGTCAGGCCGCGCGGATGGCCCTGGCGGCGGTCCCGGATCTCGTCGGTCCGGTGATCGTCGTACCGGCGGACACCCCGCTGCTGACCGGAGCCAGCCTGCGCCGGCTGGCCACCCACCATGCGGAGCGGGCGGCGGCGGCGACCGTGCTCACCGCCCGGCTGCCGGACCCGACCGGTTACGGCCGCATCGTCCGCGGGCCGGGAGGCGACCTCGAGCGCATCGTCGAGGAGCGCGACGCGAACGACGCCACCCGCCGGCTGGACGAGGTTGCCACCTCGATCTACGCGTTCGACGCCGAGTCACTCCGGGCCCTGCTCGGCGAACTCGGCCGGGACAACGCGCAGGGGGAGGAATACCTCACCGACGCCGTCGGGATGCTCGTGGACGCCGGTCGGCCAGTCGAGACCGTCGACGTCGGTGACCATCGCGAGATCCTCGGCATCAACGACCAGCTCCAGCTCGCCGTCGCCCGCCGGACGATGCGTGACCGCCTGCTCGAGCGGTGGATGCTCGAAGGGGTCACGGTCACGGATCCGCAGACCACGTGGCTGGGTGTCGGCGTGTCCCTCGCCCCGGACGTGACGATCCACCAGAACACCCAGTTGCACGGCACGACCCGGATCGAGTCCGGCGCGGTGGTCGGGCCGAATTGCACGTTGACCGACACGGTGGTCGGCGCCGGCGCGACCGTGGCGAACGCGACGTGCAACGGGGCCGAGATCGGCCCGGATGCGAGCGTCGGCCCCTACACGTATCTCCGCCCGGGCACCCGGCTCGGCCGAGCCGCCAAGGCCGGCGGATTCGTCGAGGTCAAGGCTTCGACGATCGGCGAGAACTCGAAGGTCCCGCACCTGTCCTATGTCGGGGACGCGACGATCGGCGACCGGACCAACATCGGCGCGGCGACGGTCTTCGTCAACTACGACGGGCAGCGCAAGCATCGCACCGAGGTCGGTGACGACGTCCGGGTCGGGTCGGACAGCATGCTCGTGGCGCCGGTGCGGATCGGCGACGGGGCCTACACGGCCGCCGGCTCGGTCATCACCGGGGATGTGCCGCCGGGCGCGCTGGCGGTGGCCCGGGCACGGCAGCGGAATATCGAGGGATGGGTCGGGCGCGCACGGGGCGGGGCGGCTGTGGACGCGCCCGCTGTGGCGGATGATGACGGGGACGGCGACGTGGCGCCGCCAAGTGACGAGGGGGCGGACGCGTGAGCGGCTACAAGACGACCGGGGTGAAGACCCTGATGCTCTTCTCCGGGCGGGGTTACCCGGAACTGGCCGTCGAGGTCGCGACGCATCTCGGGGTGGACCCGACACCGACCCAGCTCTACGACTTCGCAAACGGCGAGATCTACGTTCGATTCGACGAGTCCGTGCGCGGCTGCGACGCCTTCGTCGTGCAAAGCCACACCGCGCCGATCAACAAGTGGCTGATGGAGCAGCTGATCATGGTCGACGCGCTCAAACGCGCCTCCGCCAAGCGCATCACCGTGGTCGCCCCGTTCTACCCCTACGCCCGGCAGGACAAGAAGCATCGCGGCCGGGAACCGATCTCGGCGCGGCTCGTGGCCGACCTGTTCAAGACCGCCGGCGCCGACCGGCTGATGGTCGTCGATCTGCACACGTCGCAATCCCAGGGCTTCTTCGACGGACCGGTCGACCACCTGTTCGCGCTGCCGCTGCTGGCCGAGTACCTCGAGAACAAGCTCGACACGTCGCGGGTCACCATCGTCGCCCCCGATGCCGGTCGGGTCCGGGTCGCCGAGCGCTGGACCGACCGGCTGGGCTGTCCGTTGGCGATCATCCACAAGCGGCGCGACCCGAACGTGCCGAACGAGGTCAAGATGTTCGAGGTGGTCGGCGAGGTCCAGAACCGGATCTGCATCGTCGTCGACGACATGATCGACACCGCTGGGACGATCACCAAATCCGCTGAGGCGCTGATCGCCAACGGCGCCGAGGACGTGGTCGCCGCCGCCACCCACGGGGTCCTGTCCGGGCCGGCCGTCGATCGGCTGAAGAACTCCCAGATCGGCGAGGTGGTCGTGACCAACACCCTCCCGATCGGCGACGAGCAGCGTTTCGACAAGCTCACCGTCCTATCGATCGCCCCCCTGATCGGGCGGGCGATCGGCGAGGTCTTCGGCGATGGCTCGGTGACCAGCCTCTTCGACGGCAACGCCTGAGCCGCCCGGTAGCGCCCTGCGTCTAGACTGACCGTCCCCCATCCAACGAGGAGAGCAGCGCCGTGTCCGAGGTCCGTATCGCCGCCGAAGCGCGCACCGAATTCGGCAAGGGCGGCGCGAGGCGTACCCGCCGGTCCGGCCGGGTGCCGGCCGTCCTCTACGGTCACGGCACCGCCCCTCGCCACCTGTCCCTGCCGGCCCGCGATTTCGCACACGCGCTGAAGACGGACGCCGGCGCGAACGTGCTGCTCCGGCTCGACCTCGATGGCGGCACGGAGCTCGCGCTGGCCAAGGCCATCCAGCGGGATCCGCTGCGCGGGGACGTCGAGCACGTGGATCTGATCCTCGTCCGCAGCGGGGAGAAGGTATCCGTCGACGTCGCGGTCAGTGTCCTCGGCGACGTCGTGCCCGACGGACTGATCGACCAGCAGCAGACCACCCTCACCGTGCTCGCCGAGGCGACGAGCATCCCGCAGCACCTCGACGTGGACATTTCCGGACTTCAGATCGGCGGCGCGATCCGCGCGGGCGACGTCGCGCTGCCGTCCGGCGTGGAGTTGCAGACCGACGCGGACGCCATCGTGGTCCACATTCTCGCCGCGCAGTCCGCAGCCGCCTTCGAAGCCGAACTTGCCGGCGCCGAAGCCGAAGCTGCCGGCCCGATCGCGGAGGCCGTCAGCCCGGCCGCCGAGGGCGAAGGCGGCGAGGCTGCCGAGCCGGGGGACGGCGCGTCCCAACCGGCCGCCGGCTGAGTCCGACCAGTGGCCGCGCCCGGCGCGGATCTGTGGCTGCTCGTCGGCCTGGGCAATCCGGGGCCCCGGTACGTCGCGAACCGGCACAACGTCGGATTCATGGTGGCCGACCTGCTCGCGACGCGGGTGGGCGACCGGTTCAAAGCGCACCGTGGGCGCGCCGACGTCGTGGAGACCCGGATCGGCGGCCAGCGGGTGGTGCTCGCAAAGCCCAAGTCCTACATGAATGAGTCCGGCGGCCCGGTCGCGGCGTTGCGCGATTTCTACAAGGCACCGCTGGAGCGGATAGTCGCCATCCACGACGAGCTGGACCTGGAATTCGGCCGGCTGCGGCTCAAGCTGGGCGGCGGCGAGAACGGCCACAACGGGTTGCGATCGCTGTCCCGGGCGCTGGGCAGCCGGGAGTACTGCCGGGTCCGGCTCGGGATCGGTCGACCGCCCGGTCAGATGGACCCAGCCGACTACGTGCTGAAGGATTTCAGCGTCGCCGAGCGCCGTGACCTGCCGGTGCAGGTGGACCGCGCGGCGGACGCGGTCGAGGCCATCGTCACGCTTGGTCTCGAACCGGCGCAGAACATCTTCAACGCCGCAACGCCCGAAGTCTGACCCCCGCCCTCCCGCGGTCCGGGCGGGCGAGCTCGCGCCGTACCCTGGACCCCCTATGGGCCTCGCCGGACTTGTCGACGTCGTCGCGGCCGACGAGGCGCTCGCCTCGGCGTTGGCGGCGGTAGGCACCACGCAACTCCTCGACCTCGCCGCCCCGCCGGCGCTGCGTCCCCTGGTCGTGGCCGCGCTCGCCGCCCGCACCGGGCGGACCGTGCTGGCCGTCACCGCCACCGACCGCGAGGCGGCCGATCTCGCGCTCGCCCTACAGTCGCTGCTCCCGCCCGAGAGTGTCGTCGAGTTCCCGGCCTGGGAGACCCTCCCGCACGAACGACTGTCCCCGCGGGCGGACACCGTCGGGCGCCGCCTCGCGGTGCTTCGCCGGCTTGCCCATCCGAGCCCGGACGACCCCGCCCGGGGGCGGGTCGCTGTCGTGGTAGCGCCGGTGCGCAGCCTGCTCCAGCCCCAGGTGGCCGGTCTCGGCGATCTCGAGCCGGTGGCGCTGCGGACCGGCGACGAGGCCGACCTGGCCGAGATCGTCGGCCGGCTCAGCGCCGCCGCCTACCTGCGGGTGGACATGGTCGAGCGGCGGGGGGAGTTCGCCGTCCGCGGCGGGCTGATCGACGTCTTTCCGCCGACCGAGGAACACCCCCTGCGCGTCGAGTTCTGGGGGGACCGGGTGGAGGAGGTCCGGTTCTTCAAGGTCACCGACCAGCGCAGTCTCGAGATCGCGGACGGGGGTCTGTGGGCACCACCGTGCCGCGAGCTGCTACTCACCGAGGCGGTCCGCAGCCGGGCGCGGGCGCTCGTCGCCGAGCATCCGGGTCTGTCCGACGTGCTCGGGCAGATCGGCGAGGGGATTGCCGTCGAGGGTATGGAGGCGCTCGCCCCGGTGCTGGCCGGACGGATGGCCCTGCTCGTCGACGAGCTGCCCGCCGGCGCCCAGCTGGTGCTGTGTGATCCGGAGCGGATCCGGACCCGGGCCGCTGAGCTGGTCCGGACCAGCGAGGAGTTCCTCGACGCGTCATGGGCGGTCGCCGGCTCCGGGGGGGCGGCGCCGATCGATCTCGGTTCCGCGGCCTACCGGGATCTCGCCGAGGTTCGGGCCGATGCCCTGGAACTGGGCCTGCCCTGGTGGACGATCAGCCCGTTCACCGTTGACGCGGAGCTCGACGGCGATTCGCGGCCGATCCGCGCGCGCGCGGCGGAGGCCTACCGTGGCGACACGGCCCGCGCGGTCGCCGACATCAAGGGCTGGCTGGCCGACCGCTGGTCGGTCGTGCTCGTCACCGAAGGTCACGGGCCGGCCGAGCGGCTCACCGAGCTGCTGCGTGCCGAAGGGATCGGCGCCCGGCTGACCCCCGACCTCGGCGCGCTGCCGGAAGCGTCGGTGGCGCACGTAACGACCGGCTGCCTCGGCTCCGGTTTCCTGCTCGAAGCGGCCCGGGTTGCCGTCCTCACCGAAACCGACCTCGCTGGCCAGCGCGCCAGCACGAAAGACATGCGCAAGCTGCCGAGCCGCCGCCGCGGTCTCGTCGATCCGCTGAGCCTGCGTCCTGGGGACTATGTCGTCCACGAGCAGCACGGGGTCGGCCGCTACGTCGAGATGGTTCAGCGCACGGTGACGGGGGCGACCCGCGAGTACCTGATCCTCGAATACGCCAAGGGCGATCGCCTCTTCGTCCCGACCGATGCGCTCGAACAGATCACCCGTTACGTCGGTGGCGAGCAGCCGAGCCTGCACCGGCTCGGCGGCAGCGACTGGGCGAAGGCCAAGGGGCGGGCCCGCAAGGCGGTCCGGGAGATCGCGGCCGAGTTGATCCGGCTGTACTCGGCGCGGATGGCGGCGCCCGGTCACGCCTTCGCACCGGACACCCCGTGGCAGCGCGAGGTCGAGGATGCCTTCCCCTACGTCGAGACCCCGGACCAACTGCGCACGATCGAGGAGGTGAAGGCCGACATGGAGGCCGCACACCCGATGGACCGGGTGATCTGCGGCGACGTCGGGTACGGCAAGACGGAGATTGCCGTGCGGGCTGCGTTCAAGGCCGTGATGGACGGCAAGCAGGTGGCGGTGCTGGTCCCGACCACGCTGCTGGCCCAGCAGCACTACTCGACATTCTCCGAACGGTTCGCCAACTTCCCGGTCGAAGTGCGCGTCGTCAGCCGGTTCAACAGCCCGCGCGAGCAGCAGGCCGCGCTGGACGGACTCGCCGACGGAACCGTTGACCTCGTGATCGGCACGCACCGGTTGCTTTCGGCGCAGACCCGGTTCAAGGATCTCGGGCTCGTCGTCGTCGACGAGGAACAGCGCTTCGGGGTCGAACACAAGGAGTACCTCAAACAGCTCAGGACCAGCGTGGACGTGCTCGCCATGTCCGCGACCCCGATCCCGCGGACCCTCGAGATGGCGATCACCGGGATCCGTGAGATGTCCACCATCCAGACGCCGCCGGAGGAGCGGCACCCGGTCCTCACCTTCGTCGGGCCGTACGACGAACGTCAGATCACCGCGGCGATTCGCCGCGAGCTGCTCCGCGATGGCCAGGTCTTCTACGTGCACAACCGGGTCGAGTCCATCGACAAGGCGACCGCCCGGCTGGCCGCACTGGTACCGGAGGCGCGGATCGCAGCGGCGCACGGGCAGATGAACGAGGACGCGCTCGAGCGGGTCATGGTCGACTTCTGGGAGAAGGCCTACGACGTCCTGGTCTGCACGACCATCGTCGAGAGCGGGCTCGACATCGCGAACGCCAACACCCTGGTCGTGGAACGGGCCGACGTGCTGGGCCTCTCCCAACTGCACCAGTTGCGCGGCCGGGTCGGGCGCGGTCGGGAACGCGCGTACGCGTACTTCCTCTACCCGCCGGAACGCCCGCTGACCGAGACCGCACACGATCGGCTGGTCACCATCGCCCAGAACAGCGATCTGGGCTCCGGGATGGCTGTGGCCATGAAGGACCTGGAGATCCGCGGGGCGGGCAACCTGCTCGGCGGCGAGCAGTCCGGGCAAATCGCGGCGGTCGGCTTCGACCTCTACGTGCGGCTGGTGGGCGAGGCGGTCGCCGAGTTCCGGGGGGATCCGGCGATCGAGCCGACCGACGTCAAGGTCGAGCTCCCGGTCGACGCGCACCTGCCGCACGAGTACATCCCGGGGGAGCGGTTGCGCCTCGAGGCTTACCGCCGGATTGCCTCGGTGACCGACGAAGCCGGGCTCGACGAGGTCCGCGCCGAGCTTGCCGACCGGTACGGGCCGTTGCCGGCGCCGGTGGAGAACCTGCTCGCGGTCGCCGGCTTCCGGGTGCACGCCCGTCGCTACCGGCTGACCGAGGTAGCGGTCCAGGGCGGCTACATCCGCTTCGGACCTCTCGAACTGGCCGACTCGCAGAGCCTGCGTCTGGCCCGGCTGTACCCTCGATCCGTCGTCAAGGCACCGGCCCGGACCATCCTCGTGCCGAAGCCGGCGACCGCGCGGATCGGCGGAACGCCACTCCGCGACACTGAGTTGCTCCAATGGTGCCGGGATCTGCTCGGCGCCGTGAGTGGGCCGCCTGCCCCGATCAGCGCGAGCACCGGAACGGAAGGACCCCTGTGATGTCATCCCGCCTCGGCACCGGCGGCCTGCTAGCCGCCGGCGTGCTGGCCGGCGCTGCCCTGCTCTCCGGGTGCCAGACCAACCCGGGTGCGGCGGCGGTCGTCGGCGGTTCCGCGATCAGCGACGATTCGCTGTCCACGACGGTGACGGCGGCACTCGCGAACAGCCAGTTCAGCTCCCAGGTCGGCGGCCGCCCGGCCGCCAACCGGGTCGAGCTCAGCCGGATCATCACCCAGAAGATCATCGATGAGCTGGCCGCGAAGTACGGGGTCAACGTGTCGGCTGGCGACATCGAGCAGCAGACCGTTCAGCTCAGCGCTCAGGTGCACCAGCAGGCGCAAACCGACCTGCGGACCTTCTACGCGGCCGGCGGAATCCCGGCTGGGCAACTCGCCTCGGTCCTGCGCTCGATCACGCTCGAGGGTGCGATCGGCAACAAGTTGGTGGCCGCAGTCCCCGTCGATCCGTCGAAGATCGCCGCCCTGTACCAGCAGAACATCGGCCAGTACGTGCAGGCGCACGTCGCGCACATCCTGGTCGCTAGTCGCGCGCTCGCCGACCGGATCCTCGCCGAGGTCAAGGCCGATCCGGCGAAGTTCGCGGCGCTGGCCGCGCAGTACTCCACGGACGCGGCGGACGCGAAAAAGGGCGGCGACCTCGGCACCGCGTCCCCCTCGTCGTACGTGGCGCCGTTCGCCGCCGCCGTCGAGACGGCGCCGGTCGGCAGCTTCGTGGAGGTCCACTCGCAGTTCGGCTGGCACGTCATCCACGTCATCGCCCGCACCGTGTCCCAGACGCTGGCCCAGGCGACGCCCGCGTTGAAGGGTCAGCTGCTGGCGAACAACCGGACCCAGCTGTTCCAGACCGCGCTGGTAGCCGAAGGGGCGAGCCTGCGGATCAGCGTCAACCCGCGTTACGGCACCTGGAACAACGCGCGGCTCAACGTCGACCCGCCGGTGCCGACGACCTCGACCCCGTCGGCGACGCCGTCCTGACCCGGGTCGTCCGCCTCGTCGGAAGCGACCGACTGCCGGCGGGTCTGCTGCCCTGGCAGGCGTGGGCGCTGCTGCGCAACGCGCCGGCGCTGGTCGCCTCCGCCGACCACCCGCAACGGGCGCCGCTCGAGGCGGCGGGTATCGCCGTCGAGGTGGTCGACGATCCGTCGACGATCTCCGCCCGGCTGGACGTCGGCGGCACGGTCGCCTGGCTCGGCGGCCGCGACGATCCGCTCGAGGTCTCGGGACTGGTCACCGAGGAGCTCGACGTCGCGGCCCTCACGCCGGGGGCCGGACTGCTCGAGGTGGTCGCGACGATGGACCGGCTCCGTTCCCCCGGCGGGTGCCCGTGGGACGCGGAGCAGACGCACGAGAGCCTCGGGCCCTATCTGCTCGAAGAGGCCTACGAGGCGTTCCAGGCGATCGAGGATGGCGATCCGGCGGCCCTGCGCGAAGAACTCGGCGACGTGCTTCTCCAGGTCGCGTTCCACTCGCGGATCGCCGCCGAGGCGCCGGTCGGGCAGCGGTGGGGCATCGATGACGTGGCCGCCGGGCTGGTGGCCAAGCTGGTCCGCCGCCATCCGCACGTGTTCGGCTCCGGGCAGGCTCGCGATGCGCGCGAGGTGGCAGCGAACTGGGATCTGATCAAGGCCGCCGAGAAGGGCCGAACCTCGGTGACCGACGGCGTGCCGCTCGCGCTGCCCGCGCTCACCCTCGCCGGCACGTTGCAACGCAAGGCGCTCCAGCTCGGCGTGCCCGCCGAGCTGGTGGCGCCGCGGCTCGTCGCGAGCCCGGAGCCGGCGGCTGCGGTCGGCGCGGCAGCGGGCCTCGTGGGCGACGGTGACGTCGACGCGGCTGGGGAGCTGCTTTTCACGATCGTCGCCTTCTGCCGGGACCGGGAGGTGGACCCGGAGGCTGCGTTGCGCGGGGCGGCCCGCCGGTTCCGGGACCGGCTGGCGGAGGCGGAGGGGGCCGCCCGAGCCGCCGGCGTCGAGCCGGCCACGCTCGAGCCGGCTGACTGGCAGGCCCGTTGGTGGTGAGCGGCTGGTTCAGCCGACCTCGGCGAGCGCCTGGGCCCGCAGGTGGGCGTCGAGCTTGCGCTTGATCCGTTGCAGGGCGTTGTCGATGGACTTGACGTGCCGCCGCAATTCGACGGCGATCTCTCGGTAGCTCTTCCCTTCGATGAACAGCTCGAGCACGGCGACCTCCATCTCCGACAAGGAGGTGTCGAGGTGTGCCCGCAGCGCGTGCAGGCGCTCCGCCGGGACCAGAAGCTCGGCCGGGTCGATATCGGACGCGGGCAGGATGTCGGCCAGCGAGCGGTCGTCGCCGCCGTCCGGCCAGACCGGCCGGTGCAGCGACACGTAGCTGTTGAGCGGACCATGCTTGTGCCGATTGGTGGCTTTGATCGCGGTGACGATCTGGCGGGTCACGCACAGGTCGGCGAATGCCCGAAACGGTGCGCCGAGCTGGACCTGGAAGTCACGGATGGCCTTGTAGAGCCCGATCATCCCCTCCTGCACGACGTCCTCGTGATCGCCGCCGATCAGGAAATAGGGCCGGCAGCGGGCCCGGACCAGCGGCTTGTAGCGCTCGAGCAACTCGCCGAGGGCGGCCTCGTCGCCGGCCCGGGCCGCGACCACCAGGTCGGCGTCGTCTTGGGGACTCGGATCCGAGTCACCTGGGTTCGACGAGCTCACCGCTCGGGCCGCCGCCCGCCACGGTGTGCGCTCGGCTGGGAACCGTGCACCTTTCCCCCCTCCAATGCTCCCGAGCAGGATAACGATCTACGGCTGGATCGGCCAGGCGGGGGGGAAGCCCGCGGCGGGGCAGCCCGGCCGGTGCGGTTGGCGACGGTACGCTCGCGAGGTCCCACCGCGGGGCACCGCTCCCGCCCGTCGCCTGTGGAGGCTTCCGTGTCCGCGATCGAAGCCGTCGGCGCCCGCGAGATCCTCGACTCGCGGGGCAACCCGACGGTCGAGGTCGAAGTCTCTCTCGACGATGCGACGATCGGCCGGGCGGCGGTGCCCAGTGGCGCTTCCACCGGCGAGTACGAAGCGGTCGAGTTGCGCGACGGGGAGGACCGTTACGGCGGTCGCGGGGTCCGCCGCGCGGTCGCTGCGGTCCTCGACCAGATCGGACCGGAGCTGGTCGGTTTCGAGGCGACCGAGCAGCGGCTGATCGACCAGACGCTGCTCGACCTGGACGGGACGCCGGACAAGTCCCGGTTCGGCGCGAACGCGATCCTCGGCGTCTCCCTCGCGGTCGCGCGGGCCGCTGCGGAATCCTGCGGGCTGCCGCTGTTCCGCTACCTCGGCGGCCCCAACGCGCACGTGCTTCCCGTGCCGATGCTCAACATTCTCAACGGTGGCGCGCATGCCGACACCAACGTCGACATCCAGGAGTTCATGGTCGCGCCGATCGGCGCCACGACTTTCTCGGAGGCGTTGCGGATGGGCGTGGAGACCTACCACGCGCTGCGGTCGGTACTCAAAGGCCGCGGCCTGTCGACCGGAATCGGCGACGAGGGTGGTTTCGCCCCCGACCTTCCGAGCAATCGGGATGCGCTCGACCTGATCCTGGAGGCTGTCGTTAAAGCCGGATTGACCCCCGGTCGCGACATCGCGCTCGCGCTCGACGTGGCGGCCAGTGAGTTCTGCGAGGGCACGACCTACACCTTCGAAGGCACCGCACGGACCTCCGACCAGATGAGCGCCTACTACGACGAGTTGGTCGGCAGCTATCCGATCGTTTCGCTCGAGGATCCGCTGGACGAGCAGGACTGGGCCGGCTGGGCCGCACTCACCGCCGTCCTCGGCGCTCGGGTCCAACTCGTCGGCGACGACCTTTTCGTCACCAACCCGATTCGGCTCGCCCGCGGGATCGCCGAGGGGGTGGGGAACGCGATGCTGGTCAAGGTCAACCAGATCGGGACGCTGACCGAGACCCTCGACGCCGTGAGCCTCGCGCATCGGGCCGGCTATCGCACGATGATCAGCCACCGCTCCGGCGAGACCGAGGACACGACGATCGCCGACCTTGCGGTCGCGACCGACTGCGGGCAAATGAAGTCCGGAGCCCCGGCGCGTAGCGAGCGGCTGGCCAAGTACAACCAGCTGTTGCGCATCGAGGAGGAGCTCGACGATGCCGCGCGGTATCCGGGCGGGTCCGCGTTCCCCCGCTTCACCCCAGTCGCCGGGCAGGTCTGATCCGTGGTCCGAATCCGCGGCGGCACGCTGACCGCCAGGGCGGCCATCCTCGCCTTGACTTTGGGGACCGTCGCGCTCGCCCTGGCGTTGCCGTTGAAGATCTACCTCGCCCAAGGGGCGCAGATCGCCGGGCTGGCCGCGCAGAACCGGGCCGCCGCGGCGAAGGTCGCGGCCCTGCGGGCACAGGCCCACGCGTGGACCACGCCAGGCTACGTGGAGCAGCAGGCCCGGAACCGGCTGCATTTCGTGCTTCCCGGAGAGACCACCTACCTCGTGCTCGGTGGGCCCGTCGGCGGCTCCGGCGCGAGCGGCGTCACGCCGCGGCAGCCGCCGGCGTCGACCCGGCCCTGGTACGGACAGCTGTGGCAGACCGTCGTCGCGGCGGGTTCCCCGCCACGGGCGGTCCGGACCGGGCATGGCCGCTGAGCCGGCGGACATCGCGGTCGTTGCCGTCCAGCTCGGCCGGCAGCCGCGAGCCATGCGGGCGGTGGCCCATCGGTGCGGATGCGGGCTGCCGGACGTGGTCGAGACCAGCCCGACGCTCGAGGACGGAACGCCGTTCCCCACCCTGTACTACCTGACCTGCCCGCGCGCGAGCTCGGCGGTCGGCCGGCTCGAGTCGTCGGGTCTCATGCGGGAGATGACCGGCCGGCTAGCCCGTGACCCGCAGCTGGCGGCCCGGTACCGAGCTGCGCACGAGGACTACCTGCGCCGGCGCGACGCCCTGGTCCCGCTCGCCAAACGGGTGAGCGCCGGCGGGATGCCGGATCGGGTGAAGTGCCTGCACGTCCTCGTCGCGCACGCGCTCGCCGTCGGACCCGGGGTCAACCCGCTCGGCGACGAGGCCCTGGCCCGGCTCGACGACTGGGGTCGGGGTGGGCGCTGCGTCGGGCCCGGATGACGCGGGTCGCGGCACTGGACTGCGGGACGAACTCGCTGCGGTTGCTCGTCGCGGACCTCGACCCGGGGTCCGGCGCGCTCCGCGACATCTCGCGGCGGATGAACATCGTCCGGCTGGGTGAGGGCGTGGATGCCACCGGGCGGCTGTCCGCCGCCGCCCTCGACCGGACGTTCCGGGTGCTGCGGGACTACGCCGCCGAGATTGCCGGTGCCGGGGTCGACCGGCTCCGGATGGTGGCGACTTCGGCGACCCGGGATGCGGAGAACCGGGGCGAGTTCGTTGCCGGTGTCCGCGCGATCCTCGGGGTGGTGCCGGAGGTGGTCACCGGAGCCGAGGAGGCGGGGCTCAGCTTCGCCGGGGCCACTCGCGAGCTCGGCCCGGCGGTGGCCGCGCCGTACCTCGTCGTCGACATCGGCGGCGGCTCGACCGAGTTCGTGCTCGGCACGGGCACCGTCACCGCGGCCTGCTCGGTCGACGTCGGCTGTGTCCGGCTCACCGAGCGGCATCTGCGGGACGACCCCCCGACGGCCGGGCAGATCGCCGCGGCCGTCGCCGACATCGAGGCGGCCCTCGACCGGGTCGCCGCCGCCGTCCCCGTCCAAGACGCCCGCACCCTGGTCGGGCTGGCCGGTTCGGTGACCACCGTTGCGGCCCTCGCCCTCGAGCTGCCCCACTACGATCCGGCCCGGATCCACCATGCCCGGATCGGTGCCGCTCAGGTGACCGGCGTGGCCGGGCGACTGCTGGGCGCGACCAGGGCGGAGCGGGCGGCGCTGCCGGTCATGCACCCGGGTCGGGTCGACGTCATCGGCGCCGGCGCCCTGGTCCTCGCGACGCTGTGCCGGCGGTTCGACGCGGACACCGTCCTGGTGAGCGAGCACGACATCCTCGACGGCATCGCCTGGTCCCTCGCGGATCGCTGACCGGCCCGGTCGGTCAGTAAGGTGCGCTGGCGGTTCGGGTCGCGCGAACGGAGGCCACGGATGGGGTGCGGGTCCGGCGGGTGCGCATCGGGCGGTGAAAACCGGCTCGCGGTGGTGGGCTCCGCCCGTCCAGGTCCCCGGTGGGGCACATGATCGAACCGGGCTCCGGCCGCCCGCACGACCCCGCGACCCGGGCCACCCCGGTGGCCCGGGAGGCCGGCGACGTCCGGCGTCTCGCCGACAGCGCGCCGTCGCTCGAGCATCTCGACGCGCGGGTCTCGGTCTGCCGGGCCTGTCCCCGGCTCGTCGAGTGGCGGGAGCAGGTCGCCACGGACAAGCGGGCCGCCTTCGCCGACGTTGAGTACTGGGGCCGGCCGGTGACCGGCTTCGGCCCGCAGCGGGCGCGGATCGCGATCGTCGGTTTGGCACCCGCCGCGCACGGCGGGAACCGGACCGGGCGGGTGTTCACCGGCGACCGCAGCGGGGACTGGCTGTTCGCCGCCCTGCACCGGGCCGGGTTGGCCGAGCGGGCAACCAGCACGGCGCCCGACGATGGTCAGCGGTTGATCGACACGCGGATCCTCGCGGTGGTGCGCTGCGCGCCGCCGGCCAACAAGCCGACCCCGATCGAGCGGGACACCTGTCAACCGTGGCTGGAACGGGAGCTGGGCTTCCTGGCCCCGACGCTGCGGGTCGTCGTGGCCCTCGGCGGCTTCGCCTGGCAGAGCCTGCGGCCGGCCCTGGCTGCCGTCGGATACCCGCTACCGGCCCGCCGATCGGCGTTCGGGCACGGGGTCGAGCAACGTCTCGGGGACGACGGTCCGTTGCTGCTCGGCTGCTATCACCCGAGCCAGCAGAACACGTTCACCGGCCGGCTGACCGCGGGCATGATCGACGCCGTCTTCGCGCGCGCCACCGAGGCGGCTGGCGGGCGGCCGGCCGCGGTGATCCCGGTCTGAAGCCCCCGCGCGGGACCCCTGTGGGCCCTGGGGCCGGCCGAGACGGCTGTTTCCAACAGGCTGTTATGCCCGGATTACCCCACTAGTAGGCCGACTGGGCGAAAAAACTTTGGATGGATTAGGCCAACCTGCCTAGCCGGCTACGCCAGATGGAGTAATCATGTGGTGACTGCGAGGCATTGAGGGGATGTGAGCTCGGATGAACGGAGGCTGGGGCTGGCCCTAAATCGGGGTCTAGAACAGTTCTACCAGCTCCAGGGGCTGGGACTCGGCGGCGCTACACCGGGTCCCAACCCCTGGATCTTTTTTTGCCCCGTTCCGGGCCGATCAGCGCCGCGCCGATGGCCGGCGGAGCATCAGCCAGTCGGTGGCGGTCTCGGCCGGCATCGGCTTGGCGTAGAAGAAGCCCTGCACCTCGTCGATCTGAAGGGTCTCCAGCGCGAGCGCCTGGTCGGCGCTCTCGACGCCCTCGGCCACCGTGGTCAGCCCGAGGCTGTGCGCCAGCTCGACGATCGCCCGGACCACCGCCCGGTCGGCCCGGTCGTTGGCGACGTTGTCGATGAAGGCCTTGTCCACCTTCACCTCGTGCACCGGGAGCCCGCGCACGTAGGTGAGCGAGGAGTAGCCGGTGCCGAAGTCGTCGATCGCCAGCCGGACCCCGAGGGAGCGCAGCTGGTGGAGAACGTCGATGCTCTGCGCCGGGTTCTCCATGACGCTGCTCTCGGTTATCTCCAGGGTGAGCCAGCGCGGGTCCAGGCTGGTGGCGGTGAGCAGCGCGGCGACCTGGCCGACGATCACCGGATCGGTGAGGCTGCGCGCCGAGAGGTTGACGGCGACGCCGATCCGCAGGCCGCGGTCGTGCCAGGACCGGCACGTGGTGAGAGCGGCGCGCAGCACGTTGGTGGTCAGCGCGCCGATCAGCCCGGAGGCCTCGGCCAGCGGGACGAACTCCAGCGGGGAGATCCAGCCCAGTTCGCTGTGCCGCCAGCGGGCCAGCGCCTCGACCCCGACGACCTCGCCGCTGCCGAGCCGGAGCTTCGGCTGGTAGGAGACCTCCAGCTCGCTGTTGGCCAGGGCCGACCGCAGGCCGCCGAGGACGTGCAGCCGGCGGGCGCCGTCGCGCTCCTGGTCGGCCTCCCACTCGGCGATCCCGCCGGTCGTGCCCTTGGCGGCCGACATCGCCATCTCGGCCCGGCGGAGCAGGGCGATCGCGTCGCTGCCGTGCTGGGGGGCCCGGGACATCCCGATCGTGAGCCGGATGTCGGCGGACAGCTCACCGAAGCGGACCGGGCCCTCGATCCGGGACTTGATCGCCAGCGCGGCCAGCCGGGCGACCTCGCTGCCGGCCGAGCCGGGCAGCGCTATGGCGAACTTGTCGCCGCCGACCCGGGCGCACAGCCCACCGGTCGGGGTGGCTTCCCGGAGCCGGCGGGCCGTCTCGATGAGCAGCGCGTCGCCGGCGTCGTGGCCGAGCGTGTTGTTGACGTCCTGGAACCGGTCCAGGTCCATGAACAGGACCACGACGCCGCGCTCGCCGTCCTGCACCGCGAGCTGTTCGCCGAGGTGCGTGCGCAGGCTCTCCAGATTCGGCAGCCCGGTCAGCCGGTCGCTGGTCGCCGCGCGGCGCAGCGTCTCGAGCAGCCGGCCCTTCTCGAGCGCGGTGCCGAGCTGGCTGGCGATCGCCTCGAGCAGGCGCAGGTCGTTGTGGTCGAAGCCGCGGACCGGGCCGCTGCGGTGTTCGGCGAGCAGTAGGCCGACCGGCGGATCGGAGGCGCCGAGCCGGGCGACCATCCGGTCCTCGGAGCCGGCCGGGCGGCTGTCCCACGGCCGGCTGTGCGGCCGGTCGAGCAACGAGGTCCGGCTCGACTCCAGGATCGCGCGGGTCGAGGCCCGCAGGTGCGCGGCGTCCCAGGCGCTGACCTCGAGGGTGTCCCCGCCGTTGCCTACCGCGAACACGGTGGCCGGATCGTCGCCGGCGAGCAGGGCCAGCTCGAGCCGGTCGGCGTGCAGCAGCAGGCGGAGCTCGGACAGGGTGGGCCCGAGATCGGCCGGGTCGGCGACGACCGGGCCGAGCACTCGGGCGAACGCGTAGAGCCGCTCCAGGGCGCGGTGGCGGGCGGCCACCTGGTTGTAGGCCCGGAAGGCCACCAGGCAGAGCCCGACGCAGAGCGCAAGGACAATCCCGGTCTCCGGGTCGTAGGCAAGGCTGGCCACGCCAACGAGAGCGAGGCAGGTGACGACAAGAACGGTGAAGATGTCCAGCGGAATTGGCTCGAGAAACTCTTGCCAGCGCCACCGACGCTCAACGGCTGCGATGGCGACGCGGATCGAGCAGTAGGCTGCTAGCTGAAATGTGAGGACCGATGCGAAGGCGGCCGGCCACGTGATCGCCCCGGTCCAGTGCCCGGTTGGCCACAAGGCGCGGAAGATCAGTTCGGCAAGCGCGGTAGGCGTAGCGACGCTCAGCAGGTTGACCACGAACTTGGCGGGGTCTTGTCGCCTCGGGACGAGCGCCAGGGCACGCCCCAGCGTCCCTGCCGCGATCAGCCCGACCGGCGAGCAGAAATAGAGGCCGATCAGGAGGCAGAGCTGGTCCAGATACATCGTGCGGGCCTGCTGGCGGAATTCGAAGTCCAGCCCGAACGTGGTCGTGAACCAGAACGCCGGGATGAGCACCCACCAGGCGACGTGCAAGCGGATGCCGGGCGGGACGCCGTGCGGGAGTCCCGCCAGGAGCGCCACGGTGAGGATGGCGAGGGCGCCGTTGATCGGCCAGACCCGGGCGGTCGAGCTCAGCCGGGGGCGCTGGAGCCCACGGCCGAACGCAGCCAACACCGTCATCTGGCTACTTCCTGTGTGATCTCCGTCGTCTTCGTCGCCGCTGTGCCGGGACTTGAGCTGTCCCAGCCGATCTCCGCGATGGCGCGGCGCGGCCAGACGATGGCCAGCATCGCGGTGCAGGCCAGGCCGATCAGGCCGGCCCAGCCGACGACCGCGTGGACGCTCGACCGCTCGGCCAGGGCTCCGCTGACGACCAGCGCGATCCCCTGGCCGGCCAGCAGGCCGGTGCTCGCGATCCCGTAGGCCCGGCCGCGGACCTCGTCCGGCACCGCGGTCGTGAACAGCTGATAGGTGATCACGCTCAGGGAGGCCCCCGCGCCGCAGGCGGCCCAGAGCAGGTAGGTCACGACCAGCCCGGGGTCGGCAAGGGTCGCCACGAGTGGCGCGAAGCAGAGCACGGCCAGCGGGAGGAGCAGCAGCTTGCGCAGCCGATCCGTCCCGAACCGGACAAACAGCACAGCGCCGACAACCTGCCCGGCCGGCAGGGCTGCGGTGAGCAGCCCGGCGCCGACCGGTCCGGCCCCGTGCCGGTGCGCGTAGACCACCGCCAGCCCCTCCGGCACGACCGCGAGCGCCGCCGAGAACCAGGTGAGCGCGAGCAGGCTGCGCAGCAGCGGGCTGCGCCAGAGCAGCCTGAGCACCTCCCCGGCGCTGCCGAGCATCCGCCGCGGCCCGCTGAGCGCGGCCGCCTGCCAGTGCACCCCGGCCCGGACGAGCAGGGCCGAGGCCAGGAAAGTCACCGCGTCGATACCCAACGCGCCCCGCACGGTGACCGCCCCCACGATGATCCCGCCGGCGCCGAACCCGGCGACCTGGGCCACCTGGTTGGTGATCGAGGCGAGCGAGAGCGCCATCGTGTACTGCTCGCCGGCGACCACGCTGGGCAGGAGAGCGGCGCGGGCCGACTGGAAGGGAGCGTCGAGGATGGTCACGCACGCCAGCAGCACGAACATGATCCATAACGTGCCGGCGGCGGCAACCATCCCGAGCACCAGCCCGGCCCGCAGCAGGTCGCAGGCGATCATCAGCCGTCGGCGGGGCAGCGAGTCGGCGAGCGTGGCCAGCAGCGGGCCGGCGAGCAGCCAGGTGGCGTAGGTGGTGGCGTAGCTCACCGCCGTGAGCAGCGGCGAATGGGTGCGCTGGAAGACGAGCAGAGCCACCGCGATCCGGGCGACCTGATCGCCGCCGAGCGAGAGCGCCTGGGCGGCGTACAGCGAGCGGAATTCGGGGATCCGAAGCAGCGCGGTGTAGGTCACCCGCGGCTCCGGGCGCGGGGCGGTTTCAGGGCGACGCCGGTGTCGGCCTCCGCGCATCTGCCCCGTCCTCTCGGCCCTATCGACCGGCCTGACGAGCAGAGTCTGGCAGCAAACCGGCGATTCGGGGAGGTACGACCCGGAAATGGATACCCCCCGGGCCACCCGGGTAACTTCCCGGCATGGTGCCCACTCGCTCGGGAACGCGCATCCTCGTCGTCGGCGGCGGCTACGTCGGCATGTATTCGGCGCTCCGGCTCCAGCGCCGGCTCCGACCCGGGGAGGCGACCCTCACGGTCGTCGACCCGCAGGCCTACATGACCTATCAGCCGTTCCTGCCGGAGGCCGGGGCCGGCAACCTCGAGCCGCGCCACGTGGTCGTTCCGCTCCGCAAGGAGCTACGCGGTGCCACGGTGCTGACCGGGCGGATCACCGGGATCGACCATGCCGGGCGCACCGCGCGGTTCGCCCCGGACCGCGGCCCGGGGCGCGACATCGGCTACGACGTGCTCATCCTCGGGGTGGGATCGGTGCCCCGGACGATGCCGATTCCCGGCCTCGCCGAGGTCGGGATCGGCTTCACGACGGTGGCCGAGGCGATTTACCTGCGCAACCACGTGCTCGCCCGGTTGGACACCGCGGCCGCCGTGCTGGACCCCGAACTGCGCCGACGGCTGCTCACCTTTCTCTTCGTCGGCGGCGGGTACGCCGGGGTGGAGGCGCTCGCCGAGCTGGAGGACATGGCCCGCTCCGCCCTGCCCCTCTACCCGCGCCTGAGCGACCGGGACATGCGTTGGGTTCTCGTGGAGGCGGCGGAGCGCATCCTCCCGGAGGTGAGCCCGGACCTGTCCGCCTACACGACCGACCGGCTCCGCGGCTGCGGCATCGAGGTCCGCCTGCGCACCCGGGTGAAGTCGCTCGTGGGCGGCGCGGTGGAGCTCGACGACGGCGAGTCGTTCGAGGCGGACACGGTGGTCTGGACCGCCGGGGTGCGGCCCAACCCGCTGGTCGGCAGCACCGACCTGCCGCTGGACGAGAAGAACCGGGTTCGCTGCACCGCGATGCTCACGGTCGAGGGCGTGGCCGACGCCTGGTGCGCGGGGGACTGCGCGGCGGTTCCGGACCTCACCGCCCCCGGTCGGTTCTGCGGCCCGTCGGCGCAGCACGCGGTCCGTCAGGCCCGCCGGCTGGCGGACAACGTGCTCGCGACCCTGCGCGGGGAACCGCCGGAGGAGTACCGCCACGCCTACGCCGGCTCGGTGGCGAGCCTGGGACTGCACAAGGGCGTCGCGGAGATCTACCGGATCAAGCTCACCGGCTGGCCGGCCTGGCTGATGCACCGGACGTACCACCTGAGCCGGATGCCGACGTTCAACCGCAAGGTCCGGGTCGCCGCGGACTGGACTCTCGCCCTGCTGTTCCACCGGGAGATCGTGTCGCTGGGGTCGTTCACTAATCCGCGCGGGGAGTTCGAACGGGCCGCGGCGCCGGACGAGCCGGCCCGCCCGCCGGGGGCCGGCTGAGCCACCGGGCGGCTACCCTGACCTCGGCGCCCGGGTGGCGGAACAGGCAGACGCAGGATCCTTAAAAGTTCTTGGTCGCGAGACCGTGCGGGTTCGAATCCCGCCCCGGGCACCGCCCCGGGCACCGCCGCGCCGGCTCTGCCTGGCATCGCGCGCCGCCCAGTCGCAGCGAGTGTGCAATTTCCGACGGGTTCCGGCCCGTCGCGAGCGTGACCCCCTGTCGGAAATTGCACACTCGGCGATTCGGGGTCCAGCGCAGCCCCCTGCGGTAGCCGTGGCCACGCCGACCGCAGGGGTTCGGGGACCGCTGGTGAACCGAATGCGAGACCCACGCCCCGCTCGACCGGCGAGCCGCCGGCTCAGCCGGCGTCGCCGCGGCAGTAGCCAAGGGCGGCGAGGGCGACCGCTACCCCGGGGCGGCCGAGCGCCCGGCGGTAGCCGGCGATGACCTCGTTCTCCCGCTGGTGCTGTACCCGCGGTTCGCCGGCGGCCACCCGCAGGGCCTGGATGGCCCGGGAGATCTGCGCCCGGTGGGCGAGCAGCCGTTGGATGTCGCGGTCGACCTCGTCGATGAGGGCCCGGCCGGCTTCGACGCTGGGCACGTCGATCGGCGCCGGCGATGACGCGGTGATCATGAGATTCCTTGGGGTCTGGGGCAACCCCGGGACGAGCCCCGGGATGGCCCGGGGCGGTCGGTCGAAGCTCAGGCGGCGTCGAGGACCGGGGGCCGGTCCGGGTAAAAGCGCACCATCGCCATGACGGCAGTGTCGCACGTTCAGCCGGCGGCGTCCGGCCCGGCCCTCGTCACGACGAGTCGGATCAGGCAGCGCCGGTCGCGCGCCATCGCCGCCCGGTAGTCGTCCCAGTCCGGGTGCTCGCCGGAGATCCCGCGGTAGTAGTCGACCAGGCCTTCCATCGCCTCCGGCAGCGAGACCACCTCGGCGTCGGCGTCGACCTGGACGTGGCTGCGCCCGTCCCGCGGGTAGAAGGAGTCCGGGAAAACGCACAACCAGGCCCGCGGGTCCCGGCGCAGGTTGCGGGCCTTCATCGCCGGCTCCCGGGTCGAGATCACGATCCGACCGGCCGCATCCACGCCGGCGTCGATCGGGCTGAGCTGGGGGGTGCCGTCCCGGCGCAGGGTGGCGAGCACGCCGTGGTGGTTGTGCCGGATGAACTCGAGCGCGGCGTCGACGTCCACGCCGGCGCTCAGCCGCGGCTGGCGGCCCGGCGCAGGTCGTGCTCGTGCACGATCGCCCGGGCGTAGCCGTGCGGGAGGGCGTGCTCGTCTCGCAGCCAGTTCACCCGTTCGTCGAAACGCACCAGCCCGGGCCCGGCCTCCAGCGCCTGGAACCAGGTCGGCAGGTCGCGCCCGGTCACCTCGGGGATCCGCGCCAGCAGCGACTGGTGGGTTTCCTCGGAGTGATGGAGCGACATGGCGCCTCCTGTGGCGGGTGAACGGGCTATCGAGAGGGTGCCCCAGCCGAGGCGCCCGGCACAAGCCCCCAGCCGGACCGAATCAGCTCAGCCGTTCGATGATCATGGCCATGCCCTGCCCGCCGCCGACGCACATCGTCTCTAGTCCGAAGGTCTTGTCGTGGAACGCCAGCGAGTTGAGCAGTGTCGTCGTGATCCGGGCCCCGGTCATCCCGAACGGGTGGCCGAGCGCGATCGCGCCCCCGTTCACGTTGAGCTTGTCGAGGTCGATCCCGAGCTCGGTATAGGACGGGATGACCTGCGCGGCGAACGCCTCGTTGATCTCGACAAGGTCGATGTCGTCGATCGTCAGACCGGCCCGCGCCAAGGCCTGCTTGCTGGCCTCGACCGGTCCGAGGCCCATGATCTCCGGGTTCAACCCGGACACGCCGGTCGAGACGATCCGGGCCAGCGGCGTCAGGCCCAGCTCGGCGGCCTTCGCGTCGCTGGTGATGACGACCGCCGCCGCGCCGTCGTTCAGCGGGCAGCAGTTGGCGGCGGTCACGGTGCCGTCCGGCCGGAACACCGGCGCCAGCGCGGACACCGCCTCCATCGTCACCCCCGCGCGTGGGCCGTCGTCCTTGGCGACGACTGTGCCGTCGGGCGTCGTCACCGGGGTGATCTCCCGCTCGAAGAATCCGTTGGCGATCGCCTTCTCCGCGAGGTTCTGCGACCGGACGCCGAACTCGTCCTGCAGCTCCCGGGTGATGCCCCGCTGCCCGGCGACGTTCTCCGCGGTCTGCCCCATCGCGATGTAGACGTCGGGCAACTGGCCGTCCGCCCGCGGGTCGTGCCAGACCGGGGCGCCGCCGTCGGCGAGCTTCGCTGCCCGGGCCTGGGCGTCGGCGAACCGTGGGTTCGTCGTGTTCGGAAGGGAGTCGCTGGTGCCGGCGACATAGCGGCTGACCATCTCGACACCGGCCGAGATGAACGCGTCGCCCTCACCGGCCTTGATCGCGTGGAAGGCCATCCGGGTGGTCTGCAGGCTCGACGAGCAGTAGCGGGTGATGGTGGTGCCGGGCAGCGTGTCGTAGCCGAGCAGGACGGCGACGACCCTCCCCATGTTGTAACCCTGCTCGCCGCCGGGCAGCCCGCAGCCGAGCATCAGATCGGCGATGTCGGCCGGGTCGAGTGCCGGCACCTTGTCCAGCGCCGCCTGGACGATCGTGGCGGTCAGGTCGTCCGGGCGCAGGTCCTTGAGCGATCCCTTGAAGGCCCGGCCGATCGGCGAGCGGGCGGTGGCGACGATGACGGCCTCGGTCATGAGCTTGCTCCTTCGACGTGTGCAGGAAGGCTACCCGGAGCCGGGCCGGCGACCGCCAGGACCGCCGGGAGCACGGTCTCGACGATCACCCGGTAGCCGGCCGCGGAGGGATGGAAGCCGTCGGGGCAGAACAACCCGGGATCGGCGGTGAATCGGGGCCCGAGCCAGCGGCCGAGCGGCACGACGATCACGCCGTCCCCCGCCAGCTGCTCCTGGGCGCGCCCCATCCGTCTGGACCACCGACCGGCGAGCGCGCGCAGCGGATGCGGGATCGGGCGGACCGCGGACAGGTCGGGACAGGTTCCGAGGACAACAGCCACATCAGCTTCAACGAGCCTCCGCACCTCCCGGCGCTGGTCGGTCAGCGCGTGCGCCCGGCGGACCCGGTGGGTGACGTCGTTCGCGCCGATCGAGACCACCGCGATGTGCGGCGGGGTCAGCAGCGTTCGGTCGACTTGGCCGGCGAGGTCCCGCGACCGGGCTCCGGTCACGGCGGCGACCTGGAGGATGACCGGCCGCCCGGTCTGCTCGGCGAGGGCCGCGGCGAGCAGCGCCCCCGGCGTCTCCCGCGGCGAGTCCACCCCGATCCCGGCCGCCGACGAGTCGCCGATCAGCGCCAGCCGGAGTGGGGCCCCGCGCCCGGCGGCGCCGTAGTCGCCGTCGGCGGCCGGCGGCCCGGCGAGCACCGGGATCTTGCGCCGGGCGAGCCGGGCCTCGAACCGCAGCAGCCCGATCGAGCCGAGGCCGACCAGGCCGGCCCCGCCGCCCGCGGCCCCGGCGACCGTCCGGCGCCGACTCACCGGGGACGCCCGCCGAGGAACGCCTGAAGCGCCGTCCGCGCCCCGTGGCGGATCTCGGCGCCGTGGGTGAACGCGACGAGGTCGAACGCGAGGTCGGCGAGGCGGTCGGCGCTGTCCCGGGACAGCGCGACGTCCGTGCAGAACGCGGCCGGGGAGTAGCGCAGCCCGCGGACGTTGAAGACCGCGTCGCCGGTGATCAGGATCCCGGTCGGTTCGTGGAGCAGGCTGACGTGGCCCGGGGTGTGCCCCGGGGTGTGCACCACCCGCAGCCCACCGGCCACGTCGAGCAGCTCGCCGTCCGCGATCTCGCGGGTCACCTCGGTGGCCTCGAAGCCGCCACGGGGCAGCCGGTTGAGGATCCGCCCGCGACGGGTCGACGCGTCGAGGGCCGGCGGCCGCCCGGTCCGCAGGTAGGTCGCGTCCCGCTCGTGCACCACGACGGCCCCGGCGCCGCCCCGCAGCACCCCGGCGAGGCCACCGGCGTGGTCGAAGTGGCTGTGGGTGAGGACGACCTGCCGGACGTCGGCGAGCGAGCGGCCGATCGCCGCGAGGCCGGCCGCGATCCGCCTCGACGCCCGCTTGAGCCCGGTGTCGACGAGGGTGACCGCGCCGTCGGCCTCGACGAAGGCGTAGCTGTTGATCAGGTCGGCCGGCGCGGTGGGGATGCGGTAGACGCCGGGGGCCAGTTCGATCGCGAGCTCACGCACGGAGGGCCTCCCTGGTTACCAACCGGTAACAATGCTACCTGGCCGCCGGGCCGCCTACGCTGGCCGCACGGAGGTGGCCCCGTGCAGGTCCACGACTCGCTGATCGACCTGGTCGGCAACACGCCGCTCGTGCGGCTGCACCGGGTGACCGCCGGGCTGACCGTGGACGTGCTCGCGAAGGTCGAGTACTTCAACCCCGGCGGGTCGGTCAAGGATCGGATCGCCGTGGCCATGATCGACGCGGCCGAGGCCTCCGGGGAGCTGCGCCCAGGCGGGACGATCGTCGAGCCGACCAGCGGGAACACCGGGGTCGGGCTGGCGATCGTCGCTCAGATGCGCGGCTACCGGTGCGTGTTCGTCTGCCCGGACAAGGTCGCCGGCGACAAGATCGCCGTGCTCCGGGCCTACGGCGCCGAGGTCGTCGTCTGCCCGACCGCGGTCGCACCCGAGCATCCCGACTCCTACTACAACGTCTCCGACCGGCTGGCCCGCGAGACCCCCGGGGGCTGGAAGCCCGACCAGTACTCCAACCCGGCGAACCCCGAGTCGCACTACCGCTCCACCGGGCCGGAGGTCTGGGCGCAGACCGACGGGCGGGTGACCCACTTCGTCGCGGGGATCGGGACCGGCGGCACGATCAGCGGCGCCGGCCGGTACCTCAAGGAGGTCTCCGCCGGCCGGGTGCGGGTGATCGGCGCCGACCCGGAGGGCTCGGTGTACTCCGGCGGCAGCGGCCGTCCGTACCTCGTCGAAGGGGTCGGCGAGGACTTCTGGCCGGAGACGTTCGACCGGTCGGTCTGCGACGAGGTCGTGGCGGTGAGCGACAAGGACTCGTTCAACCTCACCCGCCGGCTGGCCCGCGAGGAGGGGCTGCTCGTCGGCGGGTCCTGCGGCATGGCGGTCGCCGCCGGGCTGCGGGTCGGCGCCCGGCTCGGGCCGCAGGACCTGGTCGTCGTCCTGCTCCCGGACTCCGGGCGTGGCTACCTGTCGAAGGTGTTCAACGACGAGTGGATGGCCGACTACGGCTTCCTCAGCGCCGACTCCACCGAGTCCCGGGTCGGCGACGTGCTGGCCCGCAAGGGCGCCCAGCTGCCGGAGCTGGTGCACGTCCATCCGCAGGAGACGGTCGGCTCGGCGATCGGGATCCTGCGCGAATACGGGGTGTCCCAGATGCCGGTGGTCCGGGCCGAACCCCCGGTGATGGCCGCCGAGATCGTCGGCTCGATAGTCGAGCGGGAACTGCTGGCCGCCGTGTTCACCGACCGCACCGCGCTCGACGAGCCGATCGAGCGGCACATGTCCGCGCCGCTGCCGATGATCGGCTCCGGCGAGCCGGTGAGCGCGGCGCTCAGCGCGCTGGAGAAAGCGGATGCCGCGCTGGTGCTCGTCGACGGCAAGCCCGCCGGGATCATCACCCGCCAGGACCTGCTCGGTTTCCTCGCGCACTGACCGCGGGGTCAGGTAGTGGCGACCCCGACCGGGCAGGAGACCCCGGTCCCGGCCAGCCCGCAGTAGCCGTTCGGCACGTTCGCCAGGTACTGCTGGTGGTAGTCCTCGGCGTAGTAGAAGGGCCCGCCATCGGCGATCTCGGTGGTGATCCGCGGGTAGCCCCGGGCGGCCAGCAGCGGCTGGAACGCTTCGGCTGTCGTGGCCGCGGTGGCGAGGGCGGTCTCGTTGGAGATGAAGATCGCGCTTCGGTACTGGGTGCCGTGATCATTGCCCTGCCGCATGCCCTGGGTCGGGTCGTGGGACTCCCAGAAGACCTTGAGCAGGTCGCGGAAGCCGATCCGGGCCGGGTCGAAAACCACCCGGACGACCTCGGCGTGACCGGTCCGCCCGGAGCAGACCTCCTCGTACGTCGGGTTGGGGGTCAGGCCGCCCTGGTAGCCGGCGGCCGTCGTGTACACGCCGTCGAGCTGCCAGAACAGCCGCTCGGCGCCCCAGAAGCAGCCGAGGCCGAAGGACACCACCTCGAGGCCGCCGGGGAACGGCGGGACCATCGGGGTGCCGAGCACCTCATGGCGCGCGGGTACCGGGATCGGGGTGTCCCGGCCGGGTAGCGCCTCGTCGGCGGAGGGGAGTGCGGACTTGTGACGGGAGAACAGCACACCTGCGCAACGGATCGCCCGGGCCGGAATGTTCCCGCCGTGCGAGGCTCGCCGACATGCGATTCGACACCCTCGCGATCCACGCAGGTCAGGAGCCCGACCCGCTGACCGGCGCCGTCGTGCCACCGATCTACCAGGTCTCGACCTACCGACAGGACGGCGTCGCCCGGCCCCGAGGCGGCTGGGAGTACTCGCGCTCCGGCAACCCGACGCGGGCGGCACTCGAAGCCTGCCTCGCCGCGCTCGAAGGAGGGGCGCGCGGGCTCGCTTTCGCGTCCGGGCTCGCAGCCGAGGACTGCCTGCTCCGCACGGTCTGCCGACCCGGCGACCACGCGGTCATCCCGGGCGACGCCTACGGCGGTACCTACCGACTCTTCGCCCGGGTGCTGGAGCGATGGGGGCTCGAGTACACCCCGGTCGACCTCTCCGACCTGGCCGCGGTGGCGGCGGCGATCCGCCCGAGGACCCGGATCGTGTGGTGCGAGACGCCGAGCAACCCGCTGCTCGGCATCGCCGACATCGCCGGGCTGGCCACCGTGTCGCGCGACGCCGGGGCGCTGCTGGCGGTCGACAACACCTTCGCCTCGCCGTGCCTCCAGCAACCGTTGGCCGCTGGGGCCGACGTCGTCGTCCATTCCACGACGAAATACCTGGGCGGGCATTCGGATGTCGTGGGCGGGGCGCTGGTGAGCCTTCGCGCGGAGCTGGGGGAGGAGCTGGCGTTCCATCAGAACGCGTTGGGCTCGATCGCCGGTCCGTTCGATGCGTGGCTCGTCCTGCGTGGCGTGCGGACCCTCGGGGTGCGGATGCGGGCGCACTGCGCCAACGCCGCCCGGCTGGCCGCGGTTCTCACCGACCACCCGGCGGTCTCCGCCGTGCTCTACCCGGGACTTTCGACGCATCCGGGCCACGACCTGGCGGCCCGGCAGATGAGCGACTTCGGCGGGATCGTCTCGTTCCGGTTGGGCGGTGGCGAGGCGGCCGCGGTGGCGGTCTGCGAGCGCGCCCGGCTCTGGACCCTCGGCGAGTCGCTCGGCGGGGTGGAGTCGCTGATCGAGCACCCGGCCCGGATGACCCACGCATCGGCCGCCGGGTCCCCGCTGGAGGTGCCGGGCGATCTGGTCCGGCTCTCGGTGGGGATCGAGCACCCGGACGACCTCATCGAGGATCTGGTGGCGGCGTTGGGCTGACCGGATGGGCGGACCCGCCCACCTCGGCGACCACCGGTGGCGCCGCCGGGCCGGTTGCGGTCCGGGTCTCCGGGGCGGTCGCGGCGAGCACCGCGACCAGCCCGACCAGCCCGGCGGAGGCGCCGAAGGCCACCCCGTAGCCGGCGACGTCGGCGAGATGCCCGGCCACCACCGGTCCGGCGACGGTGCCGAGGTCCCCGCTCATCTGGTAGCCGGCGACCAGCGTGCCGCCGCGGTTCCCGGCGACGTCCCCGACGATCGCGGCCGGGGCGACGTCGAGCAGGCCGGAGCCGAAACCGAGGACGGCCATTGCGACGAACAGGCCGGTCACGCCCGGGACGACGGCGAGCAGCCCCAGCGCGATCGCCGAGAACGAGAGCCCGACGACGAGGATCGGGCGGCGCCCGATCGTGTCCGCGAGCCGCCCCGCCGGCAACAGCACCGCCGCGTTGACGACCGCGACCGTGACGAAGGCCGCCCCGGTGACCAGCGACGAGCGGTGCAGCACGTCGACGACGAACAGCGGGATGAGGGCGCTCCGCACGCCGATCGAGGCCCAGTTGTCCGCGAGGTTGGCCGCCAGGGCCGCCCGGTACGCGGGATGGCGCAGGGCGCTCCGGAACGATGTCCGCGGACCGGGGGCCGCGCCGCCCCCGGTTGCGCTCCCCACTCGGGGGCGCAGTTGGCGCAGCCCGATGCCGCCGGCGACGACGAGGGTGCCGGCGTAGAGGAAGAACGGCAACCGGATCGACACGCCGGTGACGACGCCGCCGAGGGCGGGGCCGGTGATGCCGCCGACGAGGAAAGCTCCGGAGTACATGCCGGTCGCCCGCCCGCGCTGACCGGCCGACACGCTGCGCAGGAGCAGCGTCATGCCGCTCACGGAGAACATCGCCGAGCCGAGGCCGCCGAATCCGCGCAGGACGACCAGCTCCGGGTAGGAGCCGGCCAACCCGGCCAGCGCGCTGCTCACCGCGACGATGCCGATCCCGGTCGCGAGCACCCGGCGTTCCCCGAACCGGTCGACGAGCCGGCCGACGAACGGGGCGGACACGATCCGCATGACCGCGAACACGCTGATGACCACGCCCGCCGCGGTGCGGTCCACCCCGAACTGCCGGGCGTAGACCGGCAGCGCGGGTGCGACGATGCCGAACCCGACAGCGACGGCGAAACCCACCGCCGCGAGCACCCCGACCTCGCGGGGCAGGTCGCGGAAGGGTCCTCGAGGCACCGGGTGATCGTGTCAGTACGCTCCGCGCAACCGGCAGGAAATCCGGCGGCAATGTCGAACCGCTGTGTCACCGGGCGGAATGCCCGGCCGGGACTGGGGAGGCTGTGTGCGCACCGTTGCCCGCTTGGTGACCTGCTCGGCGGGCGCCGTCGCACTGCTCGCGGCGGCCGCGCTGCCGGCCGCCGCCGCCGGCATCCCGCCGGCGAGCGCCGGCTCTGCCGTCACCGTGCACGTCGCGCTCGCCCAGTCGGACTGGTATTGGCGGGAGCAGAAGACCGACCTGGCCGGCCAGGGCATCTCGCCGCCGCAGGCGCTTCCCGACCAGACCGTGCCCGCCGGCGACCTCGCGGTGGCCGGACCCGAGGGACCCACCGGAAACGGCAGCGAGACGGGCCCGGACAAGGCGACCTTCCTCGGCTTCGACGTGACCTCGATCCCGCGGGGATCCACCATCACCGCGTTCCGGATCAGCCTGCCGGTGGACCCCTCGAGCGGCGCCCAGCAGGTGAACCCGACCTCGACCGACATCCTCGCCTGCGCCAGCACCTCGGGTTGGTCCGGCGGCGCCGGCGCCGACTCGTTCTCCGGCAAGCCGAGCGACTCGTGCACGGCGACGTCGCCGAAGGTCACCACCCCCGACAAGGGCAAGACGTTCGCGGTCGACATCGCCTCGATCGCCCAGGCCTGGGTGGCGCCCGGCGCCCTCAACCTCGGGGTGGGCATCACCGACAGCCCGACGAATACCACTGCGCCGTACCAGGTGGTGTTCGGGCCGAAGTCCGCGCTGGAGAAGCTCACCGCGAGCGTGACCTACCTGCCCCCGGCACCGGTCGTCGTGGCCACCGCGTCCGCGGCCGCCCCCGCCCCGCCGGCCAATGCCCCGCCGGCGATCCCGTCCGCCGCGGGCGGCGGAACGGTGAGCAGCGGCGGTGGCGTACTGCCCGGCCCGGTACCGACCGTGCCGGCGTCGACGACCACAGCGACGACCACCGCAGCGGGGCCCGCGCCCGTCGTCGCGCCCACGACCGCACCCCGGGCGCTCACCCTCGCCGCGACGAGCGCGCTGCCGGGGGCCGGCTTCTGGGTGGTCGCCGGGCTGCTGTTCCTGCTGCTGCTCGCCGTGTCACTCGTCCTGGGCGACGCCCGGGTTCCGGTCCGGACCAACCGTGACCGCGGGGTCAGCCGGGCCCTTCGTGGCCGGCACTCCGCGGCGCGCGGCCGCCGCCCGCTGATCGGCCTGCCCCATTCCGCCTCCTAACCGCCCACCCGGGAGACCAACATGACCAGCCCGTTGCGCACCCGACGCTGGATCGCCACGTGCGCGGTCATGCTCGCCGCGACCACCGCGTGCGGTCTGAGCAACGGGGCGGCGCAGGCCCTCCGGACGGCCTCGTTGGGCCAGAACGGCACCGGGGTGGCCGCGGCAACCGGGACCGGGTCCGGGAACGGCACCGGCGCCGGCACCGGGACGGGGACAGGGACCTCTACCGGGACCGGGTCCGGCGGGGTCCCGGGCAGCGGCTCCGTCACGGGGACCGGGTCGGGCACCGGCAGTGGCACGGGCACCGGGACCAGCACGGGCACCGGGACCGGTACGGGCACCGGCACGGGGACTGGCACTGGCACTGGCACCGGGACCGGGACCGGGACCGGGTCGAGCGGCGGCAACACCCCCGCCTACGAGCGGATCGGGATCAGCTCCACCACCATTCGCCTCGGGCTGCACGCGCCGCAGACCGGCGCCGCACCGGTGCCGGTGGCGGCCTTCGCGAACGGTGCGAAGCTGTTCTGGGAGAACCACACCCTGTTCGGCCGCAAGGTCGTCGTCGACTTCCTCGACGATCAGTACAACGCGACAGTCGCCCGGCACGTGTGCGAGCAGCTGTCCCAGCAGGACTTCCTGGTCGTCGGCGGGGCCGGGACCGACCAGATCCAGGCCTGCGCCACCGATCCGGTGCTCGCCTCCACGCACACCCCGTACCTGTCGGCCGGGGTGACCACCAACGGGCTGACCGGGCTGTTCAACTACTTCTCGATCAGCCAGACCTACGTACAGCAGACGCCCGAGGTCTGGGCGATGGCGAACCAGCTCTACGCGTCCAACGCGCACAACAAGTGGGCGATCGTCACCGAGAACACGCCGAACTTCCAGGACGTCACCGACGCCATGGCCAGCGTGCTCAGCCAGCACGGGATCACCTACACGATCATCCGTCCGCCGAAGGCGTTCTCGCAGAGCGACGCCGACAACACGGTGGCTACGGCCAAGAAATTCACCGGCAACTCCGGCACGGTGTTCCTCGACGTCGACCCGAACTTCTGGATCGACATGATCCAGTCGGCGACCAAGGACCTCTACACCCCGGCCTGGGTCGGCCCCGGGATCACCAACGGTGAGAACCTGGTCGCCGGACCGGTCTGCGGCGAGCAGGCCACCGTCAAGGCGGCCTTCCTGTCCCCGTTCTTCGGCCTGGACCGCCAGCCGCCGGGGTTCTCCAACGAGAACAACCCGGCACCGGACGCCGCCCCGCAGGAGCGGGACCTGGAGATGGACATCTACGCGACCAACGAGGCCCTGTACTACATGCTCTCGTCCGTGGGCAGCATCCAGAACCTCACCCGGGACAACTTCATCGCGGCGATGCCGCACTTCACCGGGACCTACGGCCGGCAGTTCGACGTGTTCCCGACGATCAGCTTCGGCGGCGGACACTTCGGCGGGACCGGAGCCTGGATCGAGCAGCTGAGCTGCCAGAAGGCCGAGTACGTCACGGTGGGCAACGGGCCGATCACCTAGATGCATCAGCTCGCCTTCACCTTCGCCGGCAGCGTCGGCTCCCCGTTCGTCACCGGGATCGTCGACGGCTGCGTCTACGGGCTGCTCGCGATCGGCATCGTGCTCATCTACAAGTCCAACCGGATCTTCAACTTCGCCCAGACCGAGCTCGGCGGGATGGGGGCCTTCGTCACCGTCGCCGCGGTCAACGGGCTCGGGCCGTTTCCCAAGCTGCCGCTCTGGCTGGCCATCCTCATCGGGCTGGCCGCCGGCGTCCTGACCGGCCTGATCGTCGAGCGGCTGGTGATCCGTCCGCTGTTCCATGCCCCCCGGGCGACCCTGCTGGTGGCCACCGCCGGGGTCGCGCTCGCCCTGGTCAGCCTCCAGGCCGTGATGACCGGCACCGACGTGAAGAACATCCTGCCTTCGATCGGCGGCCCGTCTCAGTTCTCGCTGTTCGGCTCGCTTTCGTCGAACACCGCCTACATCTACGGCTGGACGCAGATCGTCACCGTGCTCGCGCTGGTGGTGGTGGCGATCGCCGCCGTGGTCTTCTTCCGGACGCGCTACGGGGCGGCGATCCTCGCGGTCTCCCAGGAGCCGACCGCCGCCAGCGGGGTGGGGATCAAGGTGGGTCGGATCTCGGCCCTGACCTGGGCCCTCGCCGGCTTCCTCGGCGCGGTCGCCGCGATCGTCTACCAGGCCGGCGGGGCGTTCATCCCGGGCAAGCTCAGCGGCTTCTTCAACGGCGCCGCGCCGCTCGTCTTCAGCTTCATCGCCGCGGTGGTCGGTGGGATGACCAGCCTGCCGGGTGCCTTCCTCGGCGGCCTGCTGCTCGGCGTGGTCCAGCAGTTCGCCGACAACCTGATGCCCGCGTCGGTGCCCGGCGGGTCGCTCCTCGTCGTGTTCGCGCTGCTGCTGCTCGTGCTGCTGTTCCGCCCGACCGGCCTGCTCGGCAAGGAGACCTGATGGCGGTCGGCGCGCCGACCTACGAGGTCGCCGTCGAGCGGCCTACCCACCGGGCCGGAGTCGGCGGAGTCGTCGCCCGCGGCGCCGTCGCGGCGCTGCTGCTCGGCGGCCTGGTGGTGTTGGGCTTGATCCCGGGTTCCACCGGGGCGAACCTGGGCTTCTACGCGACGACCGCGGCGATCTACACCCTGGTCGGGCTCTCGCTCAACGTCATCCTCGGCTACACCGGGCAGCTCTCCCTCGGCCACCAGGGGCTGGTCGGCGCGGGGGCGCTGTTCACCGCCTACACCTACACCTCGCACGGCCTGCCGTTCCCGGCCGCGATCGCGATCGGCGGGGTGGCCGGTGCGCTGTTCGCGCTGGTCATCGGCTTCGTCGCGCTGCGGATCAGCGGCCTGTACCTCGCGTTGATCACCCTCGTCTTCGGGATCACCCTGGCCAACTCGCTGTTCGAGCTGCCGGCGCTGACCGGCGGTGGCGCCGGCGAGCAGGCCAACCGGCCGGGCTGGCTGCTCGGCAACGGCCACTTCTACCTGTTCTGCCTGGCCTTCGTCGCGGTCGCCCTGTACCTCGATGTCCGGGTCACCCGGTCAAAGGCCGGCCGGGCCTTCCGGGCGATCAAGGAGGACGAGCGGGTGGCGGCCGCGATGGGCATCAACGTGGTCGGGTACAAGCTGCTCGCGTTCGTCCTGTCCGGGGCGATCGCCGGCATCGCCGGGGCGCTCTACTCGTTCGGCACCCAGGAATTCGTGGGATCCAACTTCAACTTCGCGCTGGCGCTGGTCTTCGTGGTGATGACGGTCGTCGGTGGCGCCGGGTCCCGGGTCGGGGTCGTCGTCGGCTCGGTGCTGTTCGCGGTGATCAACACGGTGATCTCGAACCTCGGCCCGTTCAAGTCGTTCGCCAACCTTTTCCCGGGCCAGCTCGCGTCCAACGTCCTGCAGTTCGGGCCCGCATTGATCGGCGCCCTGCTGCTGCTGCTCACGCTGGCGTTCAATCCCGGCGGCCTCGCCCAGCAGCTGGCCCCGATCGTGCGCTGGATGAGCGGCGGCCGGTTCCGCTCGGAGGTCGCGGAGCCCGACCAGGGGGCGTCACATGCCGGTGCTTGAGGTCCGGGAGATCTCGATCAGGTTCGGCGGCCTCCAGGCGCTCGCCGACCTGACCATGGACATCGGCGAGTGGGAGATCGTCGGCCTGATCGGGCCGAACGGGGCCGGGAAGACCACCGCCTTCAACGCGATCACCGGGTTCTACAAGCCTGACAAGGGCCAGGTGATCTACCGGGGACAGGACGTCACCCGGATGCCGCCGCACCGCAAGGCCGCGCTCGGCTTCGGCCGGACCTTCCAGAACGTCGGGATGGTGAAGACCGAGACCGCGCTGGCCAACCTCAAAACCGCCCAGCATCTGAAGGCCGGTTACTCCGCCCTCGGCGGCATCGTCGGCAGCGCGCAGTCGCTGTCCGAGGAGCGCGAGCTCACCGAGCGAGCCGACGTGATCCTCGAGATCCTCGGACTCGCCGACGTCCGGGACACGGTCATCGCCGGACTGCCCTACGGGCGGCTCAAGCTGCTCGAGCTCGGGTGCGCCCTGGCCACCGATCCCGACCTGCTGATGCTCGACGAGCCATCCTCCGGGATGGGCCCGGAGGAGGCGCATCAGCTCGGCGAGCGGCTGGTGGCGCTGCGCAAGGAATTCGGCCTGACCATGCTGCTCATCGAGCATCACGTTCCGCTGGTGACCAGCGTCTGCGACTACGTCTACGTGCTGAACTTCGGCCGGCTGCTCGCCGAAGGGCCACCGGAGACGATCCGCACACACCCCGAGGTGGTCGCGGCCTACCTCGGCGGGGAGGCGCCGGACGCGCTGGCGCAGACCGAGGAGCCGGCCGAGCAGGCGGCACTCGGCGGGGAGAGCACGGTGGCTGTGGCACCGGCCAAGCCGAAGCGGACCCGGAAGAAGGCCTCGTGAGCCTGCTCGAGGTCGAGGACCTGCGCACCGGCTACGGCGCGCTGCCGGTGCTCCAGGGGATCTCGTTCGCCGTCGAGGAGGGCCAGACGGCCGTGGTCTTCGGCCTCAACGGCGCCGGGAAGACCACCACCGTCAACACCATCGCCGGCCTGCTGCCCACCTGGTCCGGCCAGATCCGCTTCGGCGGCACGAAGATCAGCGGACTTTCGGCGCCGGAGGTGGTCGCCCGCGGGGTGGCGCTGTCCCCGGAGGGCCGCCGGGTCTTCGCCGGGCTCTCGGTCCGCACCAATCTCGAACTCGGCGCGTGGACCCGCCGGGCCGGGATGAAGGCCCGGATGGCGCGGGTCTTCGGCTACTTCCCCCGGCTGGAGGAACGCGCCGACCAGCTCGCCGGGACGCTGTCCGGCGGGGAGCAGCAGATGCTGGCGATCGGCCGGGCCCTCATGGCCGAGCCGCGGCTGCTGCTCGTCGACGAGGCGTCGCTCGGCCTGTCCCCGAAGCTGGCGCAGACCGTGTTCGGGATCGTCAAGGCGATCAACACCGACGGGACGACGGTCGTGCTCGTCGAGCAGAACGTCGGGGTGCTGCCCTACGCCGACCAGGCCCTGGTCATGGAGAAGGGGACCTTGACCTTCGACGGTCCCGGCGCCGAGCTCGAGCGGACCGGGAATCTGCGCAAGGCGTACCTGGGCTGATCCCGCGGGCTCAGCCGGCGAGGAGGGCGACCAGCCCGAGATATCCGGCGATGATCGCGCCACCGGCGCGACGACCGATGCCGCCCGCGGCCAGGCTCACCCCGACCACCACGACGGTGAGGCCGGCATACCCCCCGGCGACGATCCACCCGCCGCGCGATCCGGCACCGAGTCCGGTGATCGTCGCCGGGAGCAGCAGGCCGGCGACCACGTTGATCGCGTTGCTGTTCAGCGCCGTGCTGAGCGAGGCGGCCCCCCTGCCCCGGGTGGCCAGGTACACCCCCGCGACGATATTCGGCAGGCTGGTAACGGCAGCCAGAACGATCCCCCCGACGACGATGCCGGCGATCTGCCAGCGGTCCCCGAGCCGCACCGCCGCGTGCTCCATCGTGAGGCTGGCCGCCACGACGACGAGGACCGCGACCACCGCGAGACCGGCGTCCGGCCAGCTCCCCGGTCGCGGCCGCAGCGCGGTCGCGAAGTCCTCCGTCTCTTCCCGGAACGCCCGGCTCAGCCAGCGCAGCGGCCGCCGGGCGGGCACCCTGGACCCCAGGCCGCAGCCGACGACATACGGCACGAAGACGGCGAGGGCGAGCCCCAGGGCGACCCCCGCCGCGACCACCCGGCCGACCGCGAGGAGGGTGACGACGACCATCCAGAGCGCCACCGCCCCGTCGAGCAGCGCGACCCGCCGGTGCAGCCGGATCCGGCCCGCCACCAGCGCACCGAGGCCCACCAGGGCCGCCAGGTTCAACACGTTCGAACCGAGCGCCACCCCGATCCCGACGCTGGGCCGGTGCTGGCCGAGGGCCGCGGCGGCGGTCGTGATCTCGGGGGCGTCCGCCGCCAGGGCGGCGAGCAGCCCGAGCAGCGCCTCCGACATCCCCAGCCGCTCGGCGACCCGCTCCAGCCGGGTGACCAGCACGACGCTGGCTCCAAGACTCACCACGCCACCGCCGGCGAAGGCGGCGATCTGGGGCGCGAGCGATCCGGGCATCAGGCCGGGCCGCGGAGCCGGTCGGGGTTAGCGGCGGACGCTGACGTTCGATCCGGCCGGGCGGCAGATCCGGCACGGGCTCAGCCCGCGGGACTGGGCCTCGGCCGGGGTGAGGTAGTCGGCGCCCTGCCGGCCGTCGACCAGGCGGCACTGTGGCGCGTGGTAGGAGGCCGAGCCGGCGACGACCAGCTCGCGCAGATCGGCCGGGGCCGCCGGCCGGCCGGTCTCGCCGCCGGCGCGGGTCGCGTCGATGAGCTCGACCAGCCGGGCTTCGAGCTGGGCCCGGTCGGTGCGGTGCGACTGGGTGATCATCAGCCCGACGCCGAGCAGCACCAGCGCGAGACCGAGAAAGCCACCGGAGAGGAGCCAGGGCAGCTGGGCGTTCAGGTTCGGCAGGTGGTTGATCTCGCCGCCGGAGCCGGCCGCCCCGTTCCAGCCGAGGCCGATGGCCACCAGGCCGAGGCCGATGACCCCGAGCGCGAGCGCACCGCCGAACGGGCCGAGTGAGACCCTCCGGCTCCGGTCGCCGGCCGGCGCCGCGTCGATGGCCTCGGCCCCGGTCGAGTCGTACGCGCTGGCGGCCATGCAGCCCTCCGATTTAGGTCCCCGGGTTTCCTCGCTAGTCGTCGAGTTCGCCGGCCGAGGGCGAAATCCTGCCGGCCCGACCGGGAATTCGATCAACCCGCGCGGGCCCGGCGGCCGCGCCGGGCCCGCAGGTAGTCCGAAACCACGTACTCGCCGAGCCGAGTCGGGTCGGGGGCGAACACCCGGCCACCGTTGCGCCGGGCGACGGCGTCGACGAAGCGGACCAGCCCGGGCTCGTCGTCGAGCATGAACACGTTGATCATCGCCCGGCGCCGGGTCGCCTTGTCCACCTCCGCCATCGTCGCCTCGATGGTCCGCGGATCGGGCGGCCAGTCGAAGAACACCGAGCCGTCCGGGAGCAGATGGGCGGTCGGTTCGCCGTCGGTGACGACGAGGATCAGCGGCTCGGCATCCGGGTGCCGAGCGAGGTGGCGGCCGGCGAGCATCAGCGCGTGCTGAAGGTTGGTCCCCTTCACCATGTCCCAGGACAGACCGGCCAGGTCGATCGGGCTCAGCACCCGGGCGTAGTCGCTGAATCCGATGATCTGCACCGCGTCCTGCGGGTAGCGGGTGGTGGCGAGCGTGTGCAGCGCGAGCGCGGTCGACTTCGCCGTTCCCCAGGTGTTGCGCAGGGCCATCGAGTAGGACAGGTCGACCAGCAGGGCCACCGCGGCACCGGTCCGGCGCTCGGTTTCGACCACCTCGAAGTCGTCGACGTCGAGGCGGACCCGGCCGGATCCGACGCCGGAGCGCAGCACGGCGTTGCGCAGGGTGCGGACCACGTCGAGCGGCTGCTCGTCGCCGAACCGCCACGGCCGGGACCCGCCGGTGAGCTCACCGGCCGCCCCGGCGTCCGGCACGTCGTGGTCCCCGCGTCCCTGCGCCGTGAGTTGCGCGAACACCCGCCGGAGCGCGGTCTCCCCGATCCGCCGGACGGCGCGGGGGGTGAGCTCGAGGGCGCCACGCTCGCGGCGCAGATACCCCTGGCGCTCGAGCTCCCGCTCGATCCGCCGGAGCGCCTCGATGTCGTCGACCGCCTGCCGTCCGAGCGCCCGCGCGACCGCCCCCTCGTCCACGTCGTCGAGGCTGGCCCCCGGGTAGTCCTGACCGAGGGTGGCGGCCAGCTCGTCGAGGTCGGCCAACTCCTCCAGGGCCGTGGTGGCGTCCCCGAGGTCCAGCGGGGTGTTGCCGCGCATCCGCTGCCGCCCGGTCCAATCCAGGTCGGGGCGCCGGCCGCGCAGGGCGTCGGCGAGCCGGCCCATCTCGCCGGCCAGGCCCGCGTCGGACAGTGCGGCGGCCATCAGGTTGGCGAGCTCGTCGCGCTGCTCCGGGGAGAGTGAGGCCATCAGTCGGGCCGCGGCGGCCGAGCGGCGGGCCAGCGAGTCGACGAGCTCCTCGAGGCTTCCCGGCCGGTCGGGGAACAGGTCGCCGTAGCGGCCCATGAACGCCTCGAATCGCTCGGTGACGTCCTCGCCCCGGGCGTCGGCGTCGAGCATCGAGTTCAGCTCGGTGAGCATGTCCTTCACCCGGGCCATCGCGGCGGGATCGGCGTCCCGCAAACCCTGGCGCATCCCGCGGAACTGGCTGTCGAGGACCTCCCGCCTGAGCAGGTCCTGGATCTCGGCGAACTTCGCGGCCGCCTCCGGCGAGCGCCAGCTGTATTCGCCGAGCTGGCGGACCGCCCGGGCGGGATCCGCGGGCAACTGGTCCAGCTCGGCCTCGCGCAGTCGGGCGTCATCGGAGGGGTCGGGGAACAGGTCGCGGCGCTCGGCCGCCAGCGCCTCGTCGAGCAGCTCCTTGACCCGCTCGAGGGTGCCGTCGAGCCGGCCGCGGGAACGTACGGCCTTCGCCCGCTCGCGAACCCGACGAAGCAGGTCGTCGAGCCCGCGCCGGTCCGGCAGGCCCCGACGCATCAGCTCGCGGAGCGCGGCCCGCGGCGAATCGCCGGCGAGGATCGCGTCACCCATCTCGTCGAGGGCGTGCCGGGCGTCGAACGGCGGCTCCAGCGGATCCGGGCCGCCCTGCCATTCGCCGTAGCGGAAGACCACCGTTAGCCGCCGTAAACGACGCGGCCGGGCACCTCGTCCTTGGACAGCCGCCGCTGAAGGTGCAAGCCCTCGAGGGCGAACTCCAGCCCGGCGGCGGCGAGCCCGGGATTCTCCGCCGCCTCGTCCAGGCCGAGCCGCTCCAGAATCTTCGCCAGCCCGGTGACCGGTCCCACCTGGCGGAGCAGGTCCTCGGCGGGCACGAGGTCGCCGCTTTCCACCGTTTGCCCCGCCTCGAACGGGGCGAGCAGGCCGGTCAGGTCGGCTCCGCCCAGCCGGGCCCGGAAGGTGTCGGAGACCGCCCGGCGGACCAGGTGGGTGAGAACCTCGAGCTCGCGACCCTCCTCGCTCGCGTCGAACTCGACCTTGCCTCGGGTGGCCGGCACCATGGCCGCGAGATCGCAGGCGCGAGCGACCGGGCTGGCCTCGCCGGTGATCGCGGCCCGGCGGACCGCCGACGCGGCCACCGTCTCGGCGGCGGCGATGGCGAACCGCGCGGAGACGCCGGACCGGGCGTCCACCGCCGGGGACTCCCGGACCAGCCGGGCGTAGCGGGCGATGACCTCGACGAGGTGATCGGGCAGCGCCGCGGAGACCGCGTCCCGCCCCCACTCGAGCACCGCCTCCTGCCGGATAAGTTGCAGCTCGTCGTCGAGCCGAATCGGGTAGTGCGTGCGGATCTCGGCCCCGAAGCGGTCCTTGAGCGGGGTGATGATCCGGCCCCGGTTCGTGTAGTCCTCGGGGTTCGCCGACGCGACCAGCAGCAGGTCGAGTGGCAGCCGTAGCGTGTACCCGCGGACCTGGATGTCCCGCTCCTCCAGGACGTTGAGCAGCGCCACCTGGATGCGCTCGGCCAGGTCGGGCAGCTCGTTGACGCTGAAGATCCCGCGGTTAGTCCGGGGAACCAGCCCGAAGTGCACGGTCTCCGGATCCCCGAGGGTGCGCCCCTCCGCCACCCGGACCGGGTCGATGTCGCCGATCAGGTCGCCGACCGACGTGTCCGGGGTCGCCAGCTTCTCGCCGTACCGGTCGCTCCTATGCCGCCAGCCGACCGGTGTCTCGTCCCCGTCGGCCTCGACGAGGCGCTGGCAACGGGTGCACACCGGTGCGAAGGGATGGTCGTTCACGTCGCAGCCCGGTATGACGGGGGTCCACTCGTCAAGGAGATCGACGAGCGAACGGATGAGGCGTGTCTTGCCCTGACCGCGCTCGCCGAGCAGAACCAGGTCGTGACCCGCGAGCAGGGCACGTTCGAGCTCCGGGAGGACGGTGTCATCGAAGCCGACGATGCCGGGGAAGCGTTCCTCGCCGGCGGCCAGTCGGGCCAGCAGGTTGTCACGGATCTCGGCCTTGACGCTTCGGTGGCGGTGCCCGGAGTCGCGGAGGGCACCGAGCGTCGCCGCTGGGGGTGGGGTCACCAGACCACGCTACGTCGCCGGGTCAAGCCGGGAGACAATGCCGGTGTGGCCCGTTTCGGGGATGGTCTCGCGACCGACGCCGACCTCGTCGCGGCGGCTGAGCGCGCCGCCCGTCAGGCGATCGAACCGTTGGCCGGGCGCACCCCGGACTTGGCCTGCGTGTTCGTCTGCGGTTCGGACGACGTGGAGTCCGCCGGCCTGCGGGCCGCCGAGCTGACCGGCGCCCGACAGGTGATCGGATGCACCGGGACCGGGGTCATCGGCGCCGGTCGCGGGGTGGAGGGGACCAGTGCGGTCGCGGTCTGGGCGGGAGTGCTGCCCGGGGTGCGGATCCGGACGTTCCACCTCGAGGTGATGCGTGCTGACGAGGGGTTCGCCGTCGTCGGGTTGCCCGAGCGCACCGACGCCGACGCCGTGGTGATCCTGCTCGCCGACCCCTACTCGTTCCCCGTCGACGGCTTCGTCGCCCAGTCGAACAGCGCCCTGCGCGGGTTGCCGTTCGTCGGCGGGCTCGCCAGCGGATCCGGCGGAGCCGGCTCAGCCCGGCTGTTCGTCGACGACCGGGTGGTCGGGCGTGGTGCGGTCGGGGCGGTGCTCGGCGGGCCGGTGGGCGCGCGTTCGCTGGTCAGCCAGGGCTGCCGTCCGGTCGGTCCGGAGATGATCGTCACCTCGGCCGACGCCAACGCGATCCTCGAGCTGGCCGGGATGCCCGCGCTGACCAAGCTGGAGTCGATCGTGGCCGGGCTGGGCGTGGTGGAGCAGGCGCTGGTCAGCGAGGGCCTCCAGCTCGGCGTGGTGATCGACGAATACGCGGAGAATCACGAGCGCGGCGACTTCCTGGTGCGCGGGATCGTCGGGGCCGACCGGGATCGGCAGGCGTTGCTCGTCGCCGACCTCGTAGAGGTCGGCCGCACGGTGCGATTCCAGGTCCGTGACGCCGACTCCGCCGACGAGGACCTCCGCGAGCTGCTGGCCGGCTTCCGCGCCGACCCGAGTTTCGACACCGTCGAGGGCGCGCTGCTGTTCTCCTGCAACGGGCGCGGGGCCCGGCTGTTCCCCACCGCCGACCACGACGTCGAGCTGGTCCGCCGGGGACTCGCGACCAGCGGGGTCGGCGGGTTCTTCGCGGCCGGAGAGATCGGCCCGGTCGGCGGCCGGAACTACCTGCACGGCTTCACCGCTTCCGTGCTCGCTTTCGGCTCCGGTCCGACCGCCGCGCGCGGCACCGGTGGTTGACCTCCTCGCCGTAGACATCGGCGGCACCAAGCTGGCCGCCGCCCTCGGTCGGGCTGCCGGGCTACTGGTCGGCGGCGGCCACCACCGGCTGAACCTGCTCGGACTCCGCCCAGGCGCCCTCGGCGACCTCACCCCCCGGGAGCGCGTCGACGTCCCTGGCCAGCCCTGGGGTATCCCGGAGCCGCACGTCCTTGAGGAAAATCGCGATGACGAAGCCGAGCGCGGCCACCGGGGTGACGACGAGGAACACGTCGTGCAGGGCCCGGACGAATGCCTCGATCACACCGTGCAGGATGGCCGGTTCGTGGGCCAGCCGCTTGTGCAGCTCGGCCGGGCTGCTCGTGATGTTGCCACCGGAGAATCTGCGGGCGGCAGCGGCCGGAAGCAGGCGCGGGACCCAGAACGTCAGGCGCGCGGTCAGGATCGCGCCGAACAGCGAGGTGCCGAAGGACCCACCCATCGAACGGAAGAAGGTGATGGCCGACGTCGCTGTGCCGAGGTCCTGGACCGGGACCGAGTTCTGCACGGCGATGACGAGGGTCTGCATGCACAATCCGAGGCCGGCGCCGACGACGACCATGTACAGGCTCGTCTCGAGATGCGACGTGGTAGCGGTGAGCCGGGAGAGCAGGAACATCCCGACGGCGAGGGTGGCGGTGCCGGCGACCGGGAACATTTTGTAGCGTCCGAGCCTGGACACCAGCCGCCCGGACGCGATCGAGGTGGTCAGGATGCCGACCATCACCGGCAGCAGCAGCAGCCCGGACGCGGTAGCCGAGACCCCGTCGACAAGCTGGAGGTAGTAGGGCAGAAAGATGATCGCCCCGAACATCGAGACGCCGAGGATGAACGTCACGGCGGTCGACACGGCGAACACCCGGTTGCGGAACAATGCCGGGGGCAGGATCGGCTCGTCGACCCGGGTCTCCCACAGCAGGAACGCCGCGACCAGGGCGAAGCCGGCGGCGGCCAGGCCGAGGATCGTGGCCGACGTCCAGGCGTACTGCTGGCCACCCCACACCGTGACGAGCAGCAACGCCGTCACGCCGGCGACCATCAGGGCGGCGCCGGTGTAGTCGACCTTGTGGTCCCGGCGCTTGAACGGCAGGTTGAGCACCGTGCTGGTGACGACGAGGGCGACGATGCCGATCGGCAGGTTGATGTAGAACACCCAACGCCACGACAGGTGGTCGGTGAACAGGCCGCCGAGCAGCGGACCGCCCACGCTGGCCAGCGCGAACACCGCACCGAAGTAGCCCTGGTAGCGGCCGCGCTCGCGCGGGCTGACGATGTCCGCGATGATCGTCATGGCCAGGGTCATGAGACCCCCGGCGCCTAGTCCCTGGATAGCCCGGAACGCGATCAGCTCGGTCATCGACTGGGCCAGCCCGGACAACGCCGAGCCGATCAGGAAGATCACGATCGCGACCTGGAAGATCCGCTTGCGGCCGTACAGGTCGGAGATCTTCCCGTAGAGCGGGGTCGAGGCGGTCGAGGTCAGCAGGTAGGCGGTGACCACCCACGAGAGGTGGTTGAGGCCGCCGAGATCACCGACGATCGTCGGCAGGGCGGTGGCGACGATCGTCTGGTCGAGCGCGGCGAGGAGCAGGCCGAGCATGACCGCACCGAAGACGATGAGTACCTGGCGGTGCGTCAGCTCGAAGCCGGCGGCAGGGTCCCGGTCGACGGTCACGGAGTTTCCTTTCGGATCAAGGGCGAGCACGGATCGGGCCCGAGGTCATCGGCGAGTCGCTGGAGCAGGTTGCTGAGGGCTGCCCGGTCGGCGGGGGTCCAGGACGACAGCGCGCGGCCGAGAATGTCGCGCCTTTTGCTGCGGACCTCGTGGAGCACGCTGCGACCACGGTCGGTGACCGCGAACCGGGAGGCCCGCCCATCTTCCGGATCGCCCTCGCGGACGACGAGAGTCGCCTCCTCGAGGACGCGGATCTGCCGGCTCACCGTGGACAGGTCCAGGCCCAGCGCGAGGGCGAGATCGGAGAGCCGGGGCCGCTCGCCGTGCTCGAGGCTGGACAGGCTGGACAGGATGGCCAGGCCCGCCCGGTCACAGGGCGCGCCGTGGGCGTAGGCGTCGACTCGCAGCGCCGAAGCGGTGCGCGCCACCCGGAACAGGGCCCGGTCGAGCGCGTCGAGGGTGTCGGCCCCGGCCCCGGCGGCGGTCGCGGACCTCGGCATCTGGCGTTCTCCCGATCCGGCGGACATTGCTTGTGTCAAGCAAGTTTCGCACACCGGTATTCCGGCGCGCCACGGGTTTTCGGTCAGGCCGCGGCGAACTCCGCGAGGAACCCGGTGAGCTCTTCGGCGACCCGCTCGGGCCGCTCCTGCGGCAGCAGGTGTCCCGCTCCGCTCACCGGCACCCAGGCGGCACCCCGCAGCTCGCCCGCCACCCGCCGGCCGTACTCCGCCGGGTGCAGGTGGTCCCGCTCGCCCCACAGGACCAGCGCCGGCGGCGGGGCGGCGGCGACCAGCCGCCAGACCGACTCGGTCGCCTCGAGGTCCACCGCGCGGACGAACCGGAGCAGGCCACGCGGGCCGTCCGGGCCGAGCAACGGCGTCAGGTAGGAGTCGATCTCGCGGGAGGTGAGCCGGGAGTCCGCGAGCGAGGCGCCGAGCGAGCGGGCGAGCACCGAGCGGGCCAGGCCCGGGGTGGCCCGAAGTCCGGCCGCGAAGGCCTCGCCGGCGAGCGGCGCGAGCAACGGCAGCACCGGTCGGGTCGGCCACGCGTCGGCGTGCACAGGGCTGTCCACGAGCACGAGTCCGGCGATCCGATCGGCGGCGAGCCCGGCCAGGTGCACGGCGACCGCACCACCGAGATCGTGGCCGACGACGACCACCCGATCGAAGCCCAGCTGGTCCAGCAGGCCACGCAGGAGCACGGCCTGGGCACCGAGCCCGTAGTACCGCCCGGGCGGCCGCTCCGACCGGCCGAGCCCGACCAGGTCGGTGGCAATCGTGAGCCGGCTGTGCCCCAAGTCGCGCATCACGTCGTGCCACAGATAGGCCGACGTCGGCAGGCCGTGGATGAGCAGGACCGGCGGGCCGCCCGGACGACCGTGCCGGGTGACATGCAGGCGGACCCCGTCGACGACGACATCGCTACCGGGCAACGGGTGCGGGTCGTGCATGCCATCTCCTCTGGGTTCCGCGCGGACGCTACTCCTCGTTGCGGCACACTGCCGACATGGCCGGGGCGGCGGGGGTGCTCGTTGAAGTCGATGATGTCGTGGCCGCCCGGGTGTTGCTGGGCGATGTCGTGCGCGTCACCCCGATGGAGGGGTCGAGGCCGCTCGCCGATCTCGTCGGCGGACCGGTGTGGCTGAAATGCGAGAACCTCCAGCGGACCGGGTCGTTCAAAATCCGGGGCGCCTACGTGCGAATCGCCCGGCTGAGCGACGCCGAACGCGCCCGCGGGGTGGTCGCGGCGAGCGCCGGGAACCACGCGCAGGGAGTCGCGCTCGCCGCCCGCCTGCTCCGCGCCCGGTCAACCGTCTACATGCCGGAGGGCGCGGCCCTGCCGAAGATCGAGGCGACGCTGGCGTATGGCGGTGAGGTGCATCTGGTCGGCACCACGATCGACGAGGCGCTGGCTGCGGCGGAGGCGCACGCCGCCGAGACCGGTTCGGTGTTCATCCACCCGTTCGACCACCCGGACATCATCGCCGGGCAGGGGACGATCGGCCTGGAGATTCTCGAGCAGCGTCCCGACGTCCGCACGCTCGTCGTGCCGACCGGTGGCGGCGGGCTGATCAGCGGGGTTGCGGCCGCGGTGAAGGGCACCCGGCCGGACGTGCGGATCGTCGCCGCACAGGCCGCGGGGGCCGCGTCATATCCCGCGTCGATCGCCGCCGGTCACCCGGTGGCGCTGCCCGGCCTCGCGACCATCGCCGACGGCATCGCGGTCGGTTGTCCGGGCGATCTCACCTTCGCCCATGTGACGCGCCTGGTCGACGTTGTCGCGACGGTCAGCGAGGAGGCCCTGTCCCAGGCGCTGCTGCTCTGCCTGGAACGCGGGAAGCTCGTCGTCGAGCCGGCCGGCGTCGCCGGGGTTGCGGCGGTCATGGCGGACCCGGCGGCGTTCGAGCCGCCGGTGGTCGTCGTGCTTTCGGGCGGCAACATCGACCCGGTGCTTCTGCTGCGGGTGTTGCGCCACGGGATGGCGGCGGCCGGGCGCTACCTCTCGTTCCGGATGCGGATCCCGGATCGCCCGGGGGAGCTGGCCCGCCTGCTCGGCGAGCTGGCCGACTCCGGGGCCAACGTCCTCGACGTCGAGCACGTCCGGACCGGGCCGCGGCTGCATCTGGACGAGGTCGAGGTCGAACTGCAACTCGAAACCCGCGGCCCGGCGCACTGCGCGGAGGTCCTCGACCGGCTGCGGGCGGCCGGCTACCCGATCGAGTTTCGCTGAGCTTGCGGCCGCGCAGCACTCACCGGGAGTACGGCTTGGCGGCGATCAGCTCCACCTTCATCGTCCGACCGCTCGGCATCGTGTACTCGACGGTCTGCCCGACCCGCGCGCCGGTCAGCGCCTTGCCCAGTGGCGACTGCGCCGAGTACACCTCCAACTCGGACAGGTGGGCTTCCTCGCGGCTGCCGATCAGGAACCTCTCGGCCTCGGTCTCGCCCTCGAACACGACATCGACGACCATCCCGGGGCCGGCGATCCCGGCGTCCGGTGGCACCTCACCGACCTGCGCCTCGCGGAGCAGCTGGGTGAGCTGTCGGATCCGGGCCTCGGCTTTGCCCTGCTCCTCCTTGGCGGCGTGGTAGCCGCCGTTCTCCTTGAGGTCACCTTCGGATCGGGCCGCCTCGATCTTCTTGGTGATCTCGACGCGGCCCGGGCCGGTGAGCTCGTCCAACTCGGACTGCAGCCGGTCGTAGGCCTCCTGGGTCAGCCAGGCCTCAGTCACGATGTATGCCTCCGCGGGCAGGGGACCGGGAACGATGGATCGAGGCTACAGCGCGCGGCACCCGCTGCCGCCCGGCCGGCCGATCCGGGTTGCTGGCCGCCCCGCCCCGCCCCGACCCGCCCTGGCGCCCCGCCCTGCCGGCTGCCCGCCCTGCCCTGGCGCCCCGCCCCGCCCTGCCGGCTGCCCGCCCGCGCCGAGTGGGCGGTTTGCCTCGACCGCCACGCTCCGAGTGGGCGGTTGTGCCTGACCCAACCGCCCACTCGGCGCCGGGGCGTGGCGGTCCCACCCGGGATTCGGCGATCCGCCCGGCCGGGCTAGCGCAGGTTGCAGCTCGCCAGGTCGCCGGTGATCGCGAGTGCGGTGGTGGGCACGACGACGCTCAACGCCACGCGTCCGGATCCCGCCGGCACGACCACGGAACGCTGCCCCACGGTTCCGCCGTCCAGGGCGACGGCCTGCACGACGCAGACAGCGGCGGACCCGGGCGGCTTGTGCACGACGAAGTCGACCCGGACCGCCCGGGCGGACAGCACCTGGTAACCGGTTACCCCGTCGCTGACGGCCGGCGTGGCGATCCACAGTGCCAGCCCGACCACGCCGGCAAGCAGGACCGCGCCCACGACCCCGAGGGCGATCCGCCAGCCAGGTCGGGCGCCCTCGCGCGGTCGGCCGTACCGGTCCGCCGGTACCCGGCGGCCCGCGGCGGTGAGCGGGCCCGGCGGCTGGTTGGGCATCGGCGGCTCCCCGCGAAAGGTGGATCGGCGACAATCGTCCCGCGCGGTGACCGGACGCCGTGGCCCACCCCGGACGGGAGACGTCGTGCCGCTCGACTCGGACACGCCCTTGCGCCTCATGTTGGTGCACGCCCATCCGGACGACGAGTCGAGCAAGGGCGCGGCCACCTGCGCCCGCTACGTCCGCGAGGGTGTGGACGTCCTCGTCGTCACGTTGACCGGCGGGGAGCGGGGCTCGATCCTCAATCCAGCCATGGACCGTCCCGATGTCCGGGCCCACCTTGCTGCGGTCCGGCGCGCGGAGATGGCGACTGCGGCGGCGGTGCTCGGCATTCGCCACGTGTGGCTGGGTTTCATCGACTCCGGCCTGCCCGAAGGCGACCCGCTGCCACCGCTGCCGGACGGATGTTTCGCACTCCAGCCGCTGCACGTCGCGGCCCGGCCACTCGTCGAGCTCATCCGCCGGGGGCGGCCCCATGTGGTCGTCACCTACGACGAGCACGGCGGCTATCCGCACCCCGACCACGTCATGTGCCACCGGGTGAGCGTGGAGGCGTTCGACGCGGCGGGGGACCCGGAGCGCTACCCCGGTACGGGGGAGCCGTGGAGCCCGCGAAAGCTCTACTACCAGCTGCCGTTCCACAAGGACCGGTTCCTCGCCCTCGACGCGGCGATGCGAGAAGCCGGGCTCGACTCGCCCTACGCGGAGCGGCTGGTCGCGTGGGTGGACAAGCCGGAGGATGCGAATCGGCTCACGACCCGGGTGGAGTGCGCGGACTACTTCCCGGTCCGGGACCAGGCGCTGCTCGCGCACGCGACCCAGGTCGATCCGGCATCGTCATGGTTCGCCGTTCCGCTCGAGCTTCAGCAGCGGGCGTGGCCGACCGAGGACTTCCAGCTGGCGCGCTCCCTGGTCGACGCACCCACGCCAGAGAACGACCTGTTCGCCGGGCTGCGCGATCCGACCGGTGGCGATCCGGCCCGGCGTACCCTCGAGGCGTGACCCTTGCCGCCGGTTCGACGATTGGCGCCGGCCTGCTCGGTTTCCTCGTCGTCCTCGGGCTGATCGGTGCCAGCGCGCTGCTGTTCCGGTCGATGAACACGCAACTGCGGAAGGTGCGTACCGACTTCCCGAGCCCCCCGCCGGGGACCGGACCCGATCCGACCCGAGATGCGCCGATCAGTCGCCCCCCGGAGTCCGCCGATCCCTCTTGAGGGCCGCCTGGCGGCGTTTGGCGTCCAGGCGTCGTTCGCGGGCCGCTCGGGTCGGCCTGGTAGGTCGCCGCGGGCTCGCCGGCGGCCGAAGCGCCTCCCGGAGCAGGGCCGCGAGGCGAGCCGCCGCGGCCTCCCGGTTCCGGAGCTGGGAGCGGTGTTCGCTCGCGGTGACCGTCAGCACGCCGTCGACGAGTCGGTGGCCGAGCCGTTCCAAGACCCGGGCCCTCAGGTAGTCGGGGAGCACCGACGTCCCGGCCACGTCGAAGCTGCACTCGACTCGGGTATCGGAGGTGTTGACCTTCTGGCCGCCCGGGCCACCGGATCGGGAGAACCGCCAGCCGAGCTCGTGCTCCGGGATCACGATGCCGGAACCGACTTCGAGTCCTCCCGTCAACGTCGCCTCCTCTTCGGCCGCGGGCGCGCCACCGGCGCAGCGTCGCACAACACCTACGCTCGGCCGGTGAAGAAAGCGATCGCGCTGCTACGCGCGACGCACCCTGAGCCGACCGCGGCGGTCACCCTGTTCTGCACCGCGACGGCGCTGGCCGCGGGGCTCGGAATCCGCTCGGTGCTGCTCGCCGCCGCGGTCCTCGCCGGTCAGCTGTCGGTCGGATGGTCCAACGATGCGCTGGATGTCGCTCGGGACCGTGCCGCGCGGCGGTCGGACAAGCCGCTGCCACGCGGCGACATTTCCCGGCGCACGGCGTGGACCGCCGCGGCTGCCGCGTCCGGCGCGTGTGTCCCGCTGTCGTTGTCCCTGGGGGGCCTCGCCGGTGCCACCCATCTGGTCGCGGTGGCCTCCGCCTGGTCATACAACCTCCGGCTGAAGTTCGGCCTGTTCTCCTGGCTCCCCTACCTCGTCTCCTTTTCCTTGGTCCCGCCGGTCTTCGTCGCGTTGGCGCTACCCGGCAACCCCCCGCCGCGGCCGCTGCTCGTCGCCGCCGGGGGCGTGCTCGGGGTCGCAGCGCACTTCGCGAACACGGTGCCGGACGCGCTGGCCGACGCCCGAACCCACGTCCGCGGCCTGCCGCAGCGGATCGGGCCCCGTCGGTCGGCCCTGGTGAGTAGCGCGCTCGTCGCCGTCGGCTCGGTCCTGCTCCTGACCGGAACGCGGGCGGCAGGGTTCGCCGTCCTGGCCAGCGTCTTGGCGACCGCGGTCGCGGCGGGTTCGGCGTTGCTCGTCCGCTCCGGTCGCAGCACGGCGGCGGCCTTCCGGTTGGCGTTGATCGCGATTGGCGTACTGGTGCTTGGTTTCGTGGTCTCGGGCGGCCATCACCTGGTCCATTGACCAGCCGTGGCACGGTGGGTCATGCCCAACCGGCTTTCCGGCGCCACCAGCCCCTACCTGTTGCAGCACAAGGACAACCCGGTCGACTGGTGGCCCTGGTGCGACGAGGCGTTCGAGGAAGCGAAGCGCCGCGACATACCAGTTCTGCTGTCCATCGGCTACGCCGCCTGTCACTGGTGCCACGTCATGGCACACGAGTCGTTCGAGGACCCGGCCATAGCTGCGCAGATGAACGATCACTTCATCTGCATCAAGGTCGACCGGGAGGAGCGTCCTGACGTCGATGCCGTCTACATGGACGCGGTCCAGGCGCTGACCGGGCACGGCGGTTGGCCGATGACCACCTTCCTCACCGCGGACGGCGCTCCATTCCACGCGGGCACCTATTTACCGCCGACGGACCGGCACGGGATGCCCGGATTCCCGAGGGTGCTGAGCGCGGTCACGGAGGCGTGGCGCACCCGTCGCGATGCGATCGACGCCGCCGGCCGGGAGATCGTCTCCCGGCTGGCGGAGGTGACCGCGGCGCCGCGGTCCGGTGGCCGGCCGCTCGACGGAATCACGCTGGACGCGGGCGCGGCCTCCCTGGTCGCGGACCACGACACCGCCCATGGTGGTTTCGGGGGCGCCCCCAAGTTCCCGCCAGCGATGTGTCTGGAGTTTCTGCTCCGCCACCATGCGCGGACCGGTTCCGCCGCGGCTCTGGCCGTCGTCACCAACACGACGGATCGCATGGCCCGGGGTGGCATCTACGACCAGCTCGGCGGTGGGTTCGCGCGGTACTCGGTGGACGCCTCGTGGACGGTTCCGCACTTCGAGAAGATGCTGTCCGACAACGCTCTGCTGTTGCGGGTCTACACCCACGTGTGGCGGGTCAGCGGCGACCGGCTGGCCCGCCGGGTTGCCGAGGAGACCGCCGGGTTCCTGCTCGCCGAGCTGCGTACCGAGGAGGGTGGGTTCGCCTCCTCCCTCGATGCCGACAGCGACGGCGGCGAGGGTCGGTTCTACGTGTGGACCCCGGATCAGCTGGGGGCGGTGCTCGGCGCCGACGGGCCGGCCGCGGCCCGCCTGTTCGCCGTGACCTCCGGCGGCACCTTCGAGCACGGCAGCTCGGTCCTGCAACTACCGGTGGACCCCGCCGATCCGGACTGGTTCGCCTCGGTGCGGTCCCGGCTGGTCGCGGCGCGTGACACCCGGCCGAGACCCGCCCGGGACGACAAGGTGGTGGCCGCCTGGAACGGGCTGGCCATTGCCGCGCTGGTGGACGCCGGCTTGCTGTTCGGTCGTTCCGACTTCGTCGACGCGGCGACGGCGGCTGCGCGGCTCGTCACCGCAACCCAGCTGATCGGGGGCCGCCTGCGCCGCACGTCGCGGGCCGGCCGGGCGGGAACCGATGCCGGGGTGCTGGAGGACTACGCCGACCTCGCCGACGGCTTACTGGCCGTGCACCAGGCCACCGGCGAGGCGCACTGGCTCGAGGTCGCTGGCCGCCTGCTCGACGTCGTGCTCAGCCAGTTCCGAGCCGACGACGGTGGGTTTTACGACACCGCGGCCGACGCCGAGCGGCTGATCCGCCGGCCGCGGGACGTCACCGACAACGCGACGCCCGCCGGTGGATCCGCGGCGGCCGGGGCGCTGCTCGGTTACGCCGCCCTCACCGGTGAGGACGAGTACCGGGCGGCCGCCGAGTCGGCGCTGGCCCTGGTGGCCCCGCTCGTCGAACGGCAGCCACGCTTCGCCGCGGCCGCGGCCGCGGTGGGGGAGGCGCTGCTCGCCGGGCCGCTCGAGATCGCCGTCATCGGGCGCCCCGATCTTGTCCGGATCGCCCGGCGCACCCCCTCGCCCGGCGCCGTCGTCGTCACCGAGGGGGATTCTCCGCTGCTCGTGGACCGCGGCGCGGGCGCCGCCTACATCTGCCGTCATTTCGTCTGCGCCGCCCCGATCACCGACCCCGCCGCGCTCGCCGTCGCCCTGGGCGTGACCCTGGACTCCCCCACGTTTACTGTGTAATTATGTAATCGCGTCACGGAAACGGCCGGGGCGGCCCGCCGGGGGGGCCAGTGGAGGAACTCATGCAGGCACCAGGAGCGAGAAGCGACCGCGCCGACGACACCGAGCCGGCCGAGGCCGTGACCGCCTGGCTGACCGGACGGCTGCCCGACGCCTGGTTCGACGGGACCCCTGAGGTGAGTGTCGACCGGGACGAGATCCTCGTCGTTGGCGTCCTCCCCGCCATCACCGTCGAGGGCAACCCGGCGGCGGTCGCCGCGGCCGAGGCCGGCCGGATCACGCGCTTTCGCGAGGAGACACGCGAGGCACGGATGGCCATCGCCCGAGACGCGGAGCACCGCTACGGACGGAAGGTCGCGTGGGGCGCCGCCTGTGGCGGCACCAGGCAGCTGTTCACCACCCTCTCGATGCCGGTGATGACCCGGCTTCGCCAGCCGGAGCGTCTCGTGCTCGACACCCTCGTCGACGCGGGTGTCGCGCGCAGCCGCAGCGACGCGCTGGTTTGGTGCGTAAAACTCGTGGGTGAGCACACGAGCAGTTGGCTCGACGATCTGCGGACGGCGCTCGGTGACGTCGAGCGCGTCCGTCGCGCCGGACCGGCGAGTGCCTGACCGCTCCGAGCGCGCCGACTGGTCGCCCGTGAACGGCGCGGTGGCCAAGCTCAGGATTGTGTCCAGACTCCGGTAGACTGACGGCTCCCCGATACCCGGCCCCGGCGCGCGTGGCGCCCCGGGGTCTGCATTTCCCTGTGAAGGAGCGCACCGTGGCGTACCAGCTGAAGGCCAGGTCGGTCGAGTGGAATCCGTCACCGGAGCGGCTCCGGGAGCTGACTGAGCTCATGCCCAATGCGCAGCGCACCGAGTTCGACAATCTCGTCGTCAAGGCCCGCGTGGACTCTCGGAGCAAGGCATCCACCTACATCGTGACCGACGACCCGTCGTCGGTCACCGACCAGTCGGTGACCCGAGCGGAGTACGAGCGATTGTCCGCGCTCCAGGACGCCTACATCGCCGAGCAGGCGATGGTCGCTGTCGATGGCTACATCGGCAACGACCCGGACTTTCGGGTCCGAGCCCGACTGATCATCGAGTCGGCAAACGCCAACGTCGCGGGCATGCAGCAGCAACTGTTCTTCCCTGGCGAGTGGGCGGCCGGTGAGCAACCGACCACCGAGCCGGTGACCACTGTCGTATACACGCCCAACCTGGCCGTGCCGGGCTATCCGAACGATCGGGCGATTCTCGTCGACCTGGAGCACAACATCACGCGGGTCATCAACTCCGACTACTTCGGAGAGTCCAAAAAGGGCGGCCTGCGGATGTGGAACAACATCGTCTTCGAGCGGGGCGGCCTGGCGATGCACGCCGGCTGCAAGATGATCCCGGTCGAGGGGGAGAAGAAGACCGTCCTCATCGTCGGGCTGTCCGGCACCGGCAAGACGACCACGACGTTCACCACCCAGCTCAAATCGCGCCCCGTGCAGGACGACTTCATCGGCCTCATGCCTGGTGGCAAGGTCTACGGCACCGAGAACGGCTGCTTCGCCAAGACGTTCGGGCTGTCCGCCGAGACCGAGCCGGAGATCTACGGCGCGACGACCAAACCGGATGCCTACCTGGAAAACGTCTCCGTCGACGCCTCGGGCAAGGTCGATTTCTTCGATACCTCGTACACGAAGAACGGCCGTACCACCTGGCCGTTCAAGTACGTGGACCCGTTCGACGCCCGGGACCTGCCGCCCGCTGAGTACCTGCTCATCCTCAACCGCAACGAGAACATCGTGCCCGGGGTCGCCCGGCTCGACCGAGCGCAGGCTGCCGCCTTCTTCATGCTGGGGGAGACCACCGGCACGTCGGCCGGCGGCAAGGACGAGGAGGGCAAGGCGCTGCGGGTGCCGGGGACCAATCCCTTCTTCCCGCGGGCGCATGCCGACATGGGCAATCGGCTGCTCGAGCTGCTCGACAGTCACGAGCTCAAGGTCTACGTGTTGAACACCGGGGCCGTGGGGGGCCCGGCGGGTAGCGATCGGGCGACGAAGGTCAAGATCGCGCATTCGTCGGCACTCGTGCAGGCGATTGCCGAAGGCACCATCGAATGGGAGCAAGACCCGGACTTCGGCTACGAGATCGCGACCAGCTGCCCCGGGATCGATGACCTGGAGATCCTTCAGCCTCGTCGGCTCTACGAGCGGCAGGGCCGCGCGGATGAGTACCAGAAAACCGTGGAGCGCCTCAAGCGCGAGCGCCGCGAGTACCTGGCCACCTTCGTCGGACTCGACGAGCAGATCGTCAAGTCGATCGGCTGACGGGGCACCCGCCCGCTACGCTCGGCCGGTGGGTGCGCGGCAGCTCGTCTACTCCCTCTACGAACGACGGCTGCTCGCCCAGCTCGCCGGCGCTCCGCGGCCACGCCACGTCGGGGTGATCCTCGACGGTAACCGGCGTTGGGCCCGGGCGACCGGTGCCGTGGACCTCAACAGCGGGCACCGTCGCGGCGCGGACAAGATCGCCGAAGTGTTGGCCTGGTGCGAGGAAGCCGGGGTGGAGGTGGTCACCCTGTGGCTGCTGTCGACCGACAACCTCACCAGGTCCGAGGTCGAGCTCGCGCCCTTGCTCGGGATCATCGAGGCGACGGTCACCGAACTGGCCGCGCCAGCCGAGCCGTGGCGGCTGCATCCGGTGGGAGCGCTCGACCTCCTGCCGGACGCGACCGCGCGCACGCTCAAGGAGGCCGCCGACGCGACGGTGGGCAAGCCTGGCCTCTTGGTCAACGTGGCGGTGGGCTATGGCGGGCGTCGCGAGATCGCGGACGCCGTCCGGTCGCTGCTCCAGGAGCACGCCAGCCGCGGGTTCTCGATCGAGGAAGTAGCGTCCTACCTCGACGTCGAGCACATCGCCGAACACCTGTACACCCGGGGCCAGCCCGATCCCGATCTGGTCATCCGGACGTCCGGGGAGCAGCGGCTTTCGGGCTTCCTGCTCTGGCAGAGCGCGCACTCCGAGTTCTACTTCTGCGAGGCCTACTGGCCGGAGTTCCGCAAGGTCGATTTCCTCCGGGCGCTGCGCGCCTACGCGGATCGCGAGCGTCGTTTCGGCGGTTGACCATGTCGGCGGCCGACCCCGTCGATGGCGCCGCGTGTCGGAGCCGGGCGCCGTCCCCAGCCGGTCGTACCGTCGCGGTTGGCGGCTTGGCGCGGCGCCGACCGCCGGGGAGGCCAGGTGAGCACTCCACGCCGGTCCCGTCGGACCGCACGACGCACCTATGTTCTCGACACGAGCGTCCTGCTCGCCGATCCGGCCGCTGTCACGAGGTTCGCCGAGCACGAGGTGGTCCTGCCGGTCGTCGTGATAAGCGAACTGGAGGCGAAGCGCGCCCATCCCGAGCTCGGCTACTTCGCGCGCCAGGCGCTGCGACTCCTCGACGACCTGCGGAGCCGGCACGGCCGGCTCGACGCCCCGCTCCCGGTCGGCGACAACGGCGGGACCGTGCGCGTCGAGCTCAACCACACCGACGCGGGCGTCCTGCCGCCCGGCTTCCGACTCGGCGACAACGACAGCCGGATCCTCGCCGTCGCCAGAAACCTCGCCGCGGAGGGTGCGAGCGTCGTCCTCGTGAGCAAGGACCTGCCGCTGCGGGTCAAGGCGGCGAGTGTCGGCCTCGATGCCGAGGAATACCGCTTCGAGCAGGTTGACTCCGGATGGACCGGGATGTCCGAGCTCGAGGTCGGCTCGACCGAGCTCGATGCCCTCTACGCGGGGGAGTCCGCCGTGCTGCCGGCCGCGGCCGACCTGCCCTGCCATACCGGCCTGGTCCTGCTCTCCGAGCGCAGCAGCGCCCTCGGCCGGGTCCAGCCGGACAAGTCGGTGCGGCTGGTCCGCGGCGACCGGGAGGCCTTCGGGCTGCACGGCCGCAGCGCCGAGCAGCGGATCGCTCTCGAGCTGCTGCTGGACCCCGACATCGGCATCGTCTCGCTCGGCGGGCGGGCGGGCACCGGCAAGTCGGCGCTGGCCCTGTGCGCCGGCCTCGAGGCGGTTATGGAGCGCCGCCAGCACCGCAAGGTCGTGGTCTTTCGTCCGCTCTACGCGGTCGGTGGCCAGGAACTCGGCTACCTGCCCGGCAGCGAGTCGGAGAAGATGGCGCCCTGGGCCCAGGCGGTCTTCGACACCCTGGGTGCCCTGGTCTCCGAGGCCGTCGTCGACGAGATCGTCGACCGCGGGATGCTCGAGGTCCTGCCGCTCACCCACATCCGCGGGCGTTCCCTGCACGACTCGTTCGTCATCGTCGACGAGGCCCAGTCGTTGGAACGCGGCGTGCTGCTCACCGTGCTGTCCCGGATCGGTGCCGGCTCCCGGGTCGTCCTGACCCACGATGTGGCGCAGCGGGACAACCTTCGGGTGGGCAGGCACGACGGGGTCGCGGCGGTGATCGAGGCGCTCAAGGGCCATCCGCTGTTCGCGCACGTCACGTTGAGCCGGTCGGAGCGCTCGCCGATCGCGGCGCTCGTCACCGAGATGCTCGAAGAACTGGCCTTGTAGCCACCCGGACACAAAGAGGGCGCCCCGTCCGCCCAGCCGGACGGGGCGCTCCCTCCCCATTTCAACGCGGCAACTCGCAAAACCTCGCATCCACTCGCCGGATCTTTCCGCCGGGCTGAGCGTGTTTGTCCGCTTTGCCCGGCGGAATGTGAGCTTCCTCACGCATGAAATTGCGAATCCCGGGGATGCTTGCTGGAGTTAGCACAGCTGAACAACTCGAGCGGCATGAGCCGCCCGGGCGACAAGCGGTCGCCCGTCGCCCCGCCGATACCGGCGGTCCCGCAGATGGCTGCGGATACCCGACGTCGCGGACTTTCCCGCGCCGCCGATCGAGGAAGGACTCATGAGAAGCCGGACACACGCCCGGGGGATGTCTGCTGCGTTCGCTCTCGGGGGCGCCGCCGCGATGGTCGTTGCCGCTGCCGTCCCCACTCTGGCGTTCGCCGCGACCGCGGCCCCGGTAGCGACCGTCGCCCGGCGGGTCAGCGTGGCATGGCGACTGGGCGTCCCGCCCCTTCACCCGGCCCAACGGCTCCCGTTCCGGGGCGTCCATCGGGCCAGCCGGACGAGCGTCCGGACCGCCCTGGATCCGCGCATTCTGGCGGAGACCCTGGTCGCGGGCCGGGGTTGGTACTCCGGGCAATGGACGTGTCTGGACGAACTGTGGAGCCGGGAGAGCGGATGGCGGTTCGATGCCGTCAACTACGGTTCCGGCGCCTACGGGATCCCGCAGGCGTTGCCGGCCTGGAAGATGGCCACCGCCGGGCCGGATTGGCGCACCGACCCGCTGACCCAGATCCAGTGGGGCCTCGGTTACATCGCCGGCACCTACGGCACCCCCTGCACCGCCCTTGCGCATTCGGATTGGTACGGCTACTACTAGTACGCCGGGAAACGGGGGGTGTCGACCCGTACTGGGGCAATGGCGAGGGGGCCGGGGATGGCGCGCATCAGCAGGCACACCTACGTCGAGCGGTTACGGGCGGTGCCGATGTTCCGGGCCTGTTCGATCCGCGAGCTCGAGCAGGTCGCGCGGCTGGCCGACGAGATCGTCGTGGCCGCCGGCGAAGAGCTGGTTCGGGAGGGCTCCCGAGGCGCCGAGTTCTACGTTCTCGCCGAAGGCAAGGCCGAAGTCACCCGCGGCTCGGCGACACTCGCCATGCTTGGCCCGGGAGACTTCTTCGGTGAGTTGTCCCTGCTCGAGCCCGGTCCGCGCAACGCGACCGTCACCATGGTGAGCCCGGGTCGGGTCCTCGTGCTTGCCCAGCGGCAGTTCTTCACCCTGCTCGCCGATCAGCCGGCGGTGACGACGAAGCTGCTGGTCGGGATGGCTCGTCGGCTGCACGAGGCCGATGCCAGGCCGGTGCGGTGAGTCGAGCCGACCGTTCGAGGTCGGTAGCCCGAAGCTGACCGAGATGCCGGCATTCCGGGAGAGCTCGAAACGAACCCGGCCTGAACTCAGCCGTTCTCCGGCCGACGGGTCATGGCCAGGACGTCCAGCGCCTCGTCGAGCTGGGCCTCGGTGAGTCGGCCGGCGCGGACGTGGCCACGTTCGATGACGACCGCGCGGATCGTCTTCTGCTCGGCGAGGGCCTGTTTAGCCACCTTCGCCGCCTCCTCGTAGCCGATGTAGCGGTTCAGCGGGGTGACGATCGAGGGGGAGGACTCGGCGAAGAACCGGCACCGCTCGGCATCCGCGACGATGCCGTCGATGCAAAGGTCGGCGAAGAGCCGCGAGATGTTCGCGAGTAGCCGGATCGACTCGAGCAGATTGCGAGCGATCACCGGCAACATGACGTTGAGCTCTAGGTTGCCGGCCGCGCCGCCGAAGCTGACCGCCGCGTCGTTGCCGAAGACCTGCGCCACCACCTGGCAGACCGCCTCCGGGATGACCGGATTGACCTTGCCCGGCATGATCGACGAGCCGGGTTGCAGATCAGGCAGATGGATCTCGGCGAGACCCGCCCGCGGGCCGCTGGCCATCCAACGCAGGTCATTCGCGATCTTGTACAGGCTCACTGCGACCACCCGCAGCACTCCGGACGCCTCGACGAGCGCGTCCCGGGCCCCCTGCGCCTCGAAGTGGTCGCGGGCTTCGGACAAGGGCAGCGACAGCGTGTCGGTCAGCCGGGCGATGACCTTCGCCGCGAATCCCGGCGGCGTGTTGATCCCGGTGCCGACCGCGGTCCCGCCGAGCGGAAGCTCGCCGAGCCGGGGTAGGGCTGCGTCGAGTCGCTCGATCCCCAGCCGGATGGCGGACGCGTAGCCGCCGAACTCCTGGCCGAGGGTGACCGGGGTTGCGTCCATGAGATGCGTTCGCCCGGACTTCACGACGTCGACGAACTCCGCTGCCTTGCGTTCGAGGGCCGTAGCGAGATGCGCCAGTGCCGGCTGAAGGTCACGCACGACCATTTGCACGGCGGCGATATGGATGGCGGATGGGAACGTGTCGTTGGACGACTGGGAGGCGTTGACCGCGTCGTTGGGATGCACCGGTGCGCCGAGCCGTTCGGTGGCGAGAGTGGCGATCACCTCGTTGGCGTTCATGTTCGTCGACGTGCCGGACCCGGTCTGGTAGACGTCGATCGGGAACTGGTCGTCCCAGCGTCCCGAGTTGACCTCGGCAGCCGAGTCGGCGATCGCCTTCGCGACGTCGTCCGGCAACACCCCCAACTCGGCGTTGACCAGGGCAGCCGCGCCTTTGATCGCGCCCAGGGCCGAGATCAGGGCTCGGTCGACGGTCAGCCCGGACACCGGGAAGTTCTCGACCGCGCGTTGGGTCTGGGCCCGCCACTTCGCGGCGACCGGCACGCGGACCTCGCCCATCGAGTCCGCCTCGACGCGGAACTCTTCGCCGGCCATTCTCGTGCCTTCCCGCCGCCCGATGGGACCCTGCGCGAATTATCCCTCGCCGCCATCGCGGCTGACCGGTAGCCGAGGAATCGCGGCTCTCCTCAGCCGGCCCGGTCGAAGTCGATCGCCGCGTAGGAGCGCAACTTGGTGAGCTGATGTTGACTCTCGATGCTGCGGATGGTTCCGCTCTTCGACCGCATGACCAGGGAGTGCGTCGTTGCGCCCCCGGCCCGGTAGCGGACACCCCGGAGCAGTTCGCCGTCCGTGACGCCGGTGGCGACGAAGAAGACGTTGTCGCTGGCGACCAGGTCGTCGGTGAGCAGTACCCGGTCGAGGTCGTGTCCGGCGTCGAGGGCACGCCGGCGCTCGTCGTCGTCGCGCGGCCAGAGCCTGCCTTGGATGACACCCCCGAGGCACTTGACGGCACAGGCGGTGATGATCCCCTCCGGGGTGCCACCGATGCCGAGCAGCAGGTCGATCCCGGTGCCCTCCCGGCACGCCATGATCGCCCCGGCCACGTCGCCGTCGGTGATGAACTTGATCCGCGCCCCGGTCGCCCGTACCTCACTGACCAGGTCGGCATGCCTCGGGCGGTCGAGGATGACGACGGTGACGTCCTCGGCGGCGGAGTCCTTGGACTTGGCGATCGCCGCGATGTTGTCGGCGACCGGCGCCTCGATGTCCACGCCGGCAGCGGCATCCGGACCGGTGACCAGCTTCTCCATGTAGAACACCGCCGACGGGTCGTACATCGTGCCCCGCTCGGCGACCGCCATCACCGAGACCGCGTTGCTCATTCCCATGGCCGCGAGCCGGGTGCCGTCGATCGGGTCCACGGCTACGTCGCATTCCGGACCCGTCCCGTCGCCGACGGACTCGCCGTTGTAGAGCATCGGCGCTTCATCCTTCTCGCCCTCGCCGATGACCACCACGCCCCGCATCGACACGGTGTGGATGAGTTGGCGCATCGCGTTGACCGCGACCCGGTCGACCCCGATCTTGTCGCCCCGGCCGACCCAGCGCCCGGCGGCCATCGCCGCCGCCTCCGTTACCCGGACCAGTTCGAGGGCGAGGTTTCGGTCCGGTTCTTCGCGCCGGACGGCAGCCTCGTCCGGGTCGGTGGTGTCGTCGGTCATCGGCGGGCACCCCTCTGCGGTCGTCGCCGGGCATCGTAGCGTCGTCGGGAGTGGGCGGCCGCCTCCTCGGATGCGAGAGTGGTCGGGTGAGCGACACCGAGGCAGTGGCCGCGCCGAGCCCGGTGCGCGGTGGGGGGCGGGCCGTCGCAACCCGGGCCGCCCTGCTCGGCGCGGCGCAGCAGGTCTTCACCGGCGCCGGATTCACCGAGGCCAACGTGGCCGATGTCGTGGCCCGGGCGGGCGCGAGCGTCGGAAGCCTCTACCACCACTTCGGCGGGAAGGCGGACCTCTACCTGGCGCTGTTCGAGGACTACCAGTCCCGGCAGGAGGGTCGAGCGGCGGCGGAGGTTCGGCGTGCCCGGCTGGCTGGCGAAACCGACCCGATCGCCCTGTTCATCGCCGGCTCGCGGGGCTACCTCGCCGGCTGTTGGGCGGAGCGCGACCTGGCCCGGCTCTTCCTCGCCGGCGGCGGGCCGCCCGGATTCGAGCTGGTAGCGCGCCGCCGATACCGGGATTGGACGGCCCGCAACGCCTACCTCCTGCGCCCGGAGCAGCAGCCGCTCGGCGACACCCTGGTGCTCGTGCTCACCACCGTGGTCGGCGAGGCCGGGCATGAGGTGGCCATCCAGGAGTCCGAGGCAGCCGCCGGGCGGCTCGCCGACGAGGTGCTCGAGCTCATCTCGCGGATCGGCACGCCCCGCTGACCGGCGAGACCCCGGCGTCCCGGCAGGTGCACCCGGAACTGCTGGCACGACGTTGCGATTACCCGATTCTGGGGCGCAAGACGTACCTGATCAACAACTCCCTCGGCGCGATGCACCGGGACACCCCGGGCCGGCTCGCCGAGTTCGCCCGGCTCTGGGACGAGAACGGCGTGCTCGCCTGGAACTCCTGGTTCCCGAACATGGCGCGGGTGGCCGACCTCGTCGGTCGGACGATCGGCGCCCCGGCGGGGAGCACCATTCTCCGCGCGAATGTCGCCGACGTCCTGGTGAGTGTTGCGAGCGCGATCGACTTCACCGGTTCCCGCAACGCCGTGGTGTCGACCGACCTCGACTGGCCGGGCAGCCACTATCTCTGGCAGGAGTACCGCCGGTTCGGCGCTCGGCCGGTAGTGGTGACCGCGGCGTCGGATGGCATTCACATCGACGTCGATCGGGTCTGCGCGGCGGTCGACGAGCACACCGCTCTGGTCGCGATCTCGCTCGTGACCTTTCGCAGCTCGACCCTCATCGACCCGCGGCCCATCATCGACAGGGCGCACGCAGTCGGCGCCCTGGTCCTCCTCGACGCCTACCAGGGCGTCGGGGCGGTTCCGATCGACGTCGTCGACCTCGATGTCGATTTCTGCGTCGGCGGCTCGGTGAAATTCCTGTGTGGCGGGCCGGGAAACGGCTGGCTCTACGTACGGCCCGCACTCGCGGAGACCCTGCGCCCGGCCGCGGTCGGTTGGATCTCGCACGCCGAGCCCTTCGCCTTCGAGTTGGACGAGATCCGCTACGCCCCGGGCGTCGGGCGATTCGCCGGCGGCACGCCGAACGTCCCGGCGGCCTACGCCGCCGAGCCGGGCTACCGGGCCATCGTCGAAATCGGGGTTGCGGCGATCCGGGCCAGATCGGTAAGCCTCACCCAGCCACTGCTCGAGGACGCCCGCTCCCGGGGCTACCTCGTCGGCTCGCCGAGCGACCCTGCGCAGCGTGGTGGGCACGTCACCCTCGACATCCCGGAGGGGGTGCGGGTGCATGACGAGCTGATCCGGCGCGACGTGGTCGTCGACTATCGTCCGGGCGGCGGGTTGCGGATCGCGCCGCACTTCTTCTCCACCGCCGAGGAATGCACGCGGGTGCTCGACGAGATCGACGCGATCTGCCGGCAGATCGGCGCCCGGTGAGCGCTGGCGGGGAGCCGGCCCGGGGCCGGCGCGGCTTCGAGACGATCGCGGACATGGGCCGCTCGCTCGGGTTGGTTCTGGCCTTCACCGTCGTCGTGCTGCTCGCTGGCGCGGGCCGGGTGTTGCTCTTCCCCGGCCGGCACGCCGGGCCGCCGCCGGTGAGCTACGACACCGAGGTCCGGGTCGCGAGCCGCCTCGCCGGGGTGGCCATGCCGGCGCCGGCCCGCCCCCCCGGGGGCTGGACCGCCACGAGTGTCCGGGTGACCGGCGGCGGGCCCACGCCGGTGCACCTGCACATCGGCTTCACCACCCCCGGCGCGGGCTACGTCGCCCTCGAGGAGGCGGCCGTCACCGGCTCGGCCGGGTCGGCCGCTTTCCTCACCGGCGAGCTGGGCCCGGGGGCGGTCACCGTTCGCGACTCCGTGCTGGTCGCCGGGACCGGCTGGCGGGAACTGCGCGACACCCGCGCAGAGCTGGCGCTGACCCGCACCGCCGCTGGCGTCACGATCCTCGTGTACGGCTCAACCGGGCTGACCGACCTGGAGACGATGGCCGCGGCGCTCGGCTGAGTTCAGCTCGAGGCGGGGGGCCGGAGGGCCGCATCGAGCCGGGCCCGGGCGCCATCGAGCCACGCCTGGCAGATGCCGGCCAACTCCTCGCCGCGCTCCCACAGGCTCAGGGCCTCTTCGAGCGTGCAGCCACCGGACTCCAGCGTGCGGACGACCGATTCGAGCTCGGCCCGGGCCTGCTCGTAGCTCGGGGTGGCGGCCTCGGTCACGGCGTTCCTCTCGTCGCTGGGCCGGGCATCGGCAGCGCTGGGCCGGGCATCGGCAGCGTACGGGGCGGAGCGGCCGGCCGCCCTTCTTCGTCCACCGCCCGGATCAGGGACCCGCGCCGGTGACGACCAGGTCGAGTCCGCCGTTGGCGAGTCGGGCCCGCAGCGGATCGCCGAGGGCGACCTCGCCCGCATCCCGGACCACGTCGCCTGCCACTGTCTGCACGATCGCGTAGCCACGGGCCAGCGTGGCGGCCGGGGACAGCGCGGTGACCCGGATGCGGGCCTGCGCGACGTCGGCGCCGGCTGCCTCGACCGCGCCGGCAGCGCAGCGCCGGGACCGATCGACGAGCGCCGCTATCTGCTCGGCCCAGCGGTCGAGGAGTTCCCCCGGCCGGGCGAGCACCGGTCGCTCCCGCAGTGCGTGGACCCGTTGGGCCTCCCGCTCGAGCCGGGTGCCGAGCGCCCGCCGGCCGCGGTCGCGCAGGGCCTGTAGCCGGTGGTTCTCCTCGGCTACGTCCGGGACGAGCAGCTTTCCGGCGTCGGTGGGGGTGGACGCCCGACGGTCGGCGACGAGATCGACGAGCGGGGTGTCGGCTTCGTGCCCGACCGCGCTCACCACGGGCGTCCGGCAGTCGGCGACCGCCCGGCACAGCGTCTCGTCGGAAAACGCCAGCAGGTCTTCGACGGAGCCGCCGCCACGGGCGAGAACGATGACATCGACCGCCGGGTCCCGGTCGAGGATTCGCAGGGCACCGACCATCTCGCCTACCGCGTGCGGCCCTTGCACGGCCACGTTCTCGACCCGGAACCGGACCGCCGGCCAACGCCGGCGCGCGTTCTCGACGACGTCGTGCTCCGCCGCTCCGCCGCGGCCGGTGATCAGCCCGATCGTGCCCGGCAGGAAGGGCAGCGGCCGCTTGCGTTCGGCCGTGAACAAGCCCTCCGCCGCGAGGATCCTCTTCAACCGTTCGAGCCGGGCGAGCAGCTCTCCGATGCCGACCGGGCGGATGTCGTAAGCGAGGAGCGCGAGCGTGCCACGGGCCGGGTAGACCTCAGGCTTGGCCCAGATGACGACCCGGGCGCCATCGGACAGCGGGGGGTCGAGTTCGTCGAGGCGCCCCCGTGGGCAGGTCACCCGCAGCGACACGTCGGCCACCGGGTCACGCAGGGTGAGGAAGGCCGTCCCGGCCCCCGGCCGGCGGGACAGGTCCGTGACCTGGCCCTCGACCCAGACCCGGCCGAGTCGGGCCACCCACCGGGTGAGCGCGAGGGCCACGGTGCGGACGGGAAGCGGGGCTTCCGCGGAGGACTCGAGCGCCATCCTGCGCAGCTTAGGTGCCGAGCCCCGGATCCACGATGGGGATCGGCGCGATTGTGGGCACGTAGCATCGAGCAATGACGCCACCCCCGGACCGCACCGGCAAACGGGTCCTGCTCGCCAAGCCGCGGGGCTATTGCGCGGGGGTCGAGCGGGCCGTCCAGACGGTGGAGCTCGCTCTCGAACTGCACGGTCCGCCGGTGTACGTCCGAAGGCAGATCGTGCACAACGCGCACGTCGTGCGAACCCTCGAGGCCCGCGGCGCCGTCTTCGTGGAGGAGACCGACCAGGTTCCGCCGGGGGCGCTCGTGGTCTTCTCCGCCCACGGTGTCGCGCCGGAGGTGCACCGGGAGGCCGCGCGGCGCGAGCTGCGGACCATCGACGCCACCTGCCCTTTGGTGACCAAGGTGCACGTCGAGGCCCGGCGGTTCGCGGCGGAGGACTACGACATCCTGCTGATCGGGCATTCGGGGCACGAGGAGGTTGTCGGGACGACCGGGGAGGCCCCCGAGCACGTGCACCTGGTCGACGGGCCGGCCGAGGCGGCACGGGTCCGGGTGCGCGACCCGGAGAAGGTGGCCTGGCTGTCCCAGACAACGCTGTCCGTGGACGAGACGAACGCCACTGTCGCGGCGTTGCGACGACGATTTCCGAACCTGCTCGACCCGCCGAGCGACGACATCTGCTACGCCACGCAGAACCGGCAGGTCGCGGTGAAGCGGATCGCCGCCGAATCCGACGTGGTGATCGTCGTGGGATCGCCGAACTCGTCGAATTCGGTGCGCCTGGTGGAGGTGGCTCGCGACGCCGGCGCCCGGGCTGCCTACCTCGTCGACGGCGCCGTGGACATCGAGCCGAACTGGTTGGACGGGGCGCGCACCGTCGGGTTGACGAGCGGGGCCTCGGTGCCCGACGAGCTGGTCGGGGAGGTCCTCCGGCTGCTGGCCGGCCTCGGCTTCACCGAGGTCGAGGAGATCGAATCGGCTCGGGAGCGGTTGGAGTTCGCGCTGCCCCCCGAGCTCCGTCGCGATCTCAAGGCCGCGGGAGTCCAGGCTGGCTAGGGCGGCGGAGCGAGCCCCGGCCGGATCTGATCCGGACGGTGGCGAGCAGTAAGGCGATCAGCAGGACTATGAGCAGGCTCGGGGCCCGGGTGGCGAGCGAGGTCACGCCGTCGATCAGCCCCGATTTCAGGACCGAGTCCTGAGCCCGCGAGGCGTGGATCGCGCCGCTGAACAGGCAGCCTGCTCCGTAGGCGAGCGGGATCGCCACGAGCACCGGGCCGACCTGGTCGCGGCGCACCAGCAGCACCGCCAGCAGGCAGCCGACCACGAAACAGAACGTGAACAGCGTCCGCAGGCTGGCCTGGCTGGTCGGGCCGGTGCCGGCATCGATCACCGCCCCGAACAGGGTCAGGCCGATGGCGAGGACCACCGCCCCGGCGCCGGTCAGGCCGCGCCGGTCAGCGAGCCGCGCGGACAGTGGGGTGCTCACCGGGCCATTGTCTCAGGGGGTCCCAGGGGCGGCTCAGGGCCGGCTCAGCCGTGCCGGAGCTGAGCCGAAGCTTGGTCGAGAGCCGGCCGGGCCAGGGCGACCTGGGCGATTTCGGCCTCGTCGAGGTCGTCCGGGCTGGGCGCGAGACGCACCACGGTGGCCGCTTCCGCGGCTGCGAGCAGTTCCGGGCTCCCGAGCGGGCGCGGTGTCTCCTCGATGGTCCGCGGCCGCTCGAGCTCGCCCTCGGTCACCTTGAGCGTGCTGAACTTGCGGGCCTGACTCAGCACGTTCCGCTCGAGCGACCCGACCGTCGAGTTGTAGTCCCCGACCGCCCGGGCCAGCGAGCGGCCGAGCTTGTCGACGTGGCCACCCAGGGTGCCGAGCCGGACGTAGAGCTCCTTTCCCAACTCGAATACCTCGCGGGCGTTGTCGGTCAGCGCGGCCTGCTGCCAGGCGTAGCCGATCGTGCGCAGCATGGCGATCAGCGTCGTCGGGGTGGCGATGACGACCTTGCGACTCATCGCGTACTCCAGCAGGCCCGGCTCCTGCTCGAGCGCCGGCGCGAGGAACGCCTCGCCGGGGATGAAGCAGATGACGAACTCGGGCGTCGGGTGCAGCGCCGTCCAGTACGCCTTGGTCGCCAGCGCGTCCACGTGGGTCCTGAGGTGCCTGGCGTGCGCGGTCATCCGAGTTGCGCGGACCGCCTCGTCGGTGGCTTCGGCGGCCTCCAGGTAGGCCGCGAGGGACACCTTGGAATCGACGACGACGTTCTTCCCGCCAGCCAGGCGCACCACCAGGTCTGGCCGGATCGCGCCGTCGTCGGTCAGGACCGTGGCCTGCTCCTCGAAGTCGCAGTGCTCCACCATTCCGGCCACCTCGACGACCCGGCGCAGCTGCATCTCGCCCCAACGCCCGCGCGCCTGGGGCGCCCGTAGGGCGGTGACCAGAGCTCCGGTCTCGTGACGGAGCTGCTCGGAAGTCGTTCGGACGAAATTGACTTGTTCACTCAATGCCGTGTACGCGGTCAGTCGGGCCTGCTCGAGATCACGTAACTGCACCTCGACCTTCGCGAGCGTCTCGCGGAGCGGGTTGACGAGGGACTCGACGGCCGCCCGACGCTGGTCGAGCTCGCCGGTCGCCTTGGCGCCCGCCTCGCGAAGCCGGGCGTCGGCGAGTTCCAGGAACCGGGTTGCGCCACGGTCGAGGGCCTCGGCGGAGAGCGCGCGGAACCGGTCGGCCAGCTCCACCTGAGCTTGATCCAATAGCGCGCGCCGCTCGGTCGCGGATTCCTCCGCGGTGGCGAGTCGGGTCTGCGCCCGGGCGAGCTCGGTGGCGGCTTGCCCCGCCTCGGCGGTGAGCCGGGCAAGTCGGCCACGGTGAGCGAGCGCCACCGCGGCGGCGCCGACGGCGAGGCCCAGGAGGAGGGCGGCCAGAACCAGTGATGCGGTCATGGGCCGATCGTGGCAGGGGGGCCCGACAGTTTCGGGGAGCACACGCCGGGACAATGCCGGAGTGAGTCTGGCCATCGGGATCGTCGGGTTGCCCAACGTCGGGAAATCCACCCTGTTCAACGCCCTCACCCGGGCGGCCGTGCTCGCCGCCAACTACCCCTTCGCCACCATCGAGCCCAACGTCGGCGTGGTCCCGGTTCCGGACCCCCGGCTGCAACGCCTCGCGGCCCTCTATGACAGCGCCCGGATCGTTCCGGCGACCGTCAGCTTCGTCGATATTGCCGGCCTGGTCCGTGGGGCCAGCGAGGGGCAGGGGCTGGGTAACCGTTTCCTCGCCAACATCCGCGAAGCGGACGCGATTTGCGAGGTGGTCCGGGTATTCGCCGATCCCGACGTCGCCCACGTCGACGGTCGGGTCTCCCCGGAGTCCGACATCGGCACGGTCAACACCGAGCTCGTACTCGCCGACCTCGACACCGTCGACTCCCGACTCGCCCGGCTCGAGCGGGAGTCCCGGATGCGGCCGGAGATGCAGGCGCGGCTGGCCACCGTGCAGGCCGCGCGGGCTGTCCTCGACGCCGGCCGGCCGATCGCCGGCGAGCCGGACCTCGACCGTGCGGCGCTGGCCGACCTGCACCTGCTGACCGACAAGCCGTTCATCTACGTGTTCAACGTCGATGACACCGATCTCGGCGACCGCGAGTTGGCGGCGAAGCTCGCCGCCTCGGTGGCCCCGGCGCCGGCGGTCCTGCTGTGCGCCAAGCTCGAATCGGAACTTGTCGAGCTACCCGACGACGAGGCGGCGGAACTGCTCCGCGAGGCCGGTCAGGACGAGCCCGGGCTCAACCGGCTGGCCGCGGTGGGTTTCGAGGCGCTCGGTCTCCAGACGTTCCTCACCGCCGGGCCCAAGGAAGCCCGGGCCTGGACGATCCGCAGCGGGGCGACGGCGCCGGAAGCCGCGGGGGTCATCCACACCGACTTCCAGAAGGGTTTCGTCAAGGCGGAGGTGGTGTCCTTCGAGGACCTCTTGGCGGCCGGATCGTTGCCCGCGGCGCGCGCGGCCGGCCGGGCGCGCATCGAAGGCAAGGACTACGTGATGCAGGACGGCGACGTGGTGGAGTTCCGATTCACCGGTTGAGGTCGAGCAGCCCGTGAAGGACCGCGTCGATTCGTCGGGCCAGCTCGATGTCCAACCCGGTCACCGCTCCCGCCGAGTGCGTCCACACCTCGAAGGTCACCGTCCCGGCCTCGCTCGCGACGACCGGGTGGTGGTTGAGCTCCGCCGCGGTGACCGCCACCGCCTCGATGATCTCGGCCGACCGGGATCCCGCGTCGACGCTGCGCCGGATCCGGGTGGTGTCGCCGGTCCAACCGTCGAGACCGGCCAGCTCGGTGGTCACCCGCTCCGCGCTCAGATGGTCTGGCATGACCCGCATTGTGCGCGCTGCCCGGCCAGATTGTGCGCGCCGCCCGGCCAGACGTGCGAACCTGCCGTCTCGTGGACGACCCGACGATCGTGGCGGCAGCGATCCTGCGCGATCCCCCGCCGCGGGTGCTCGCCGCCCGACGGACCCACCCGGCCCAGCTCGCCGGGCGCTGGGAACTGCCAGGCGGAAAGGTGGAACCTGGGGAGTCCGACCGTGCGGCGCTCCGCCGGGAGTGCCGTGAGGAGCTCGGCATCGAGGTCACTCTCGGTAACCGGCTGGGACCGGACCTTACGGTCACGGTCGCGGGCCGGCCGGGCACCCTTCGGGTGTGGGTCGCCCGGATCGTGGCCGGGCAGCCGGTGCCTCACGATCATGATCGGCTGCGCTGGCTGACCTCCGCTACCTTGAACGAGGTTCCCTGGCTCCCCGGCGACCTGCCTCTCGTGCCGTTGCTGCGGGGCCTGCTCACGGCGGAGGGGGATCAGGGCCGGTCGTAGGGTTCGGATATGACCAGCGACCGGAGGCTGCTCCTCGTCCACGCCCATCCCGACGACGAGACCATCGGGACCGGCGCGACGATGGCGAAATATGCCGCCGAGGGCGCGCACGTGACGTTGGTGACCTGCACCCTAGGCGAAGAGGGCGAGATCGTAGTTCCCGATCTCGCCCACCTGTCGGTCGAGCAGGAGGACCGGCTCGGCGAGCTCCGGATCGAGGAGTTGGCGGGGGCCTGCCGCGAACTCGGCGTCACGGACCAGCGCTTCCTGGGCGGGCCCCGTCGCTGGCGGGACAGCGGGATGATGGGAACCCCGAGCAACGAACGGCCGGGTGCCTTCTGGCGGGCCGACCTGGCGGAGGCGACGGGGGAGTTGGTGGCCGTGATCCGCGAGGTGCGACCACAGGTGCTCGTCACCTATGACGAGAACGGCGGCTACGGGCACCCGGATCACATCCGGGCTCACGACGTGGCCGTGGCGGCGTTGGCCGCCGCCGCCGAAGGCGACCGTTATCCGGGCGCGGGCGGGCCCTGGGGGATCGGCAAGCTCTACTACGCGGTGCTTCCCCGGTCGGTGCTCCAGAGGGGCATCGACGCGCTCCGTGCGGCCGGGGACACCTCGTGGTTCGCCGCGGTCGAGCGCGCCGAGGACCTGCCGTTCGGCGTGCCGGACGAGCTGGTGACCACCATGGTGGACGCGCGGGACCATCTCGAGGCGAAGCTTGCCGCGATGCGGGCACACCGCAGCCAGATCAGCGTCGACGCCCCGTTCTTCGCGCTGTCGGACAATCTCGGGCAGGCCGCGCTCGGCCAGGAGTACTTCCGGCTGATCCGAGGGGAGCGCGGGCCGGGGGCTGGCGACCAGGGCTGGGAGACCGACCTGTTCGGCGGGCTGGTCTGCGTCTGACGGGCCCGCTCGATGGCCCATTCGGGTGAAGATGGTCACCCTGCGTAGTCAAAACGGTCGGTATGGGCAAGACTGAGCGCGCAGCACCGATCGCACACCCGATATCGGCCCGGCCGGCCGGCAACTTGAGCCCGGCCAGCAACTTTCTTTGGGGAGCACTCCGTGGGCGAAGCTTCTCCGACGACGATCCTGCCGTTCGCGACCGGGTCGGCCGTCTTTGCCGGCGCCGGCACCGACGTCGGAGTGACCCGCGAACGCCAGCGCCGGCGCCGGCTGTGGAAGCTCGCCGCGTTCCTCGCGATCCCGGGCGCCTACTTCTGGTACCGGCTTGCGGACCACCGACCGTTCAACGTCTTCCAGTTGCCGCACATCGACTGGCTGGTCATGGCGCCGGTTCTGTTCTTCCTGCTGTTGATCCTCGCGGTGGTCGGGCAGTACCTGGGTTCGGGTCGATCGCCGCACATCACCTACCGGCCGGAGCAGATCGACGTCCGGCTCGACGACGTCAAGGGCATCGACCAGGTGAAGGAGGAAGTGGTCCGTTCGCTCAACCTCTTCCTCGCGCACCGGGTGTTCAGGGACCAGATGGGGGGTCGCCCTCGCCGGGGGTTGCTGTTCGAAGGCGCGCCGGGTACGGGCAAAACCTTCACGGCGAAAGCGATGGCCGCCGAAGCTGGGGTGCCCTTCCTGTTCGTGTCGGCCACGTCGTTCCAGTCGATGTTCTACGGGGCGACCGCCCGGAAGATCCGCTCCTACTTCAAGGAGCTTCGCAAGGCTGCCCGGGCCGAAGGGGGGGCGATCGGCTTCATCGAGGAGATCGACGCCATCGGTGGGACGCGCAGCGGCCTGGCGATGGCCCCGGGCCCGGATATCGCCCGGATGCTCGCGACGAGCTGCGCGGGCGAGAGCGCCCCGGCCCTGGTGCAGAACCACAACGCGATCAGCGAGGGGGTCGGCGGCGTAGTCAACGAACTGCTCGTGCAGATGCAGTCCTTCGACGAGCCGAGCGGCGGGCAGAAAGCGTGGGGCAAGGTCGTAGATGGGCTGAACCTGCTGCTCCCCGCGCAGCGGCAGATCCCGAAGCCGGTCCCGCCGGCGACCAACATCCTGCTCATCGCCGCGACCAACCGCGCCGACAAGCTCGACCCGGCTCTGCTGCGGCCCGGTCGTTTCGATCGTCGGCTCACCTTCGAGTTGCCGGACAAGAAGGGACGCCGGGAGCTCATCGAGCACTTCCTCGCCACCAAGGCGCACACCCCCGAACTGGACGACGACGACCGCAGGGACGCCCTGGCCGCAGTCACCCAGGGCTACAGCCCGGTCATGATCGAGCACCTTTTCGACGAGGCTCTGATCAATGCCGTGCGCCGGCAGGAGCCCGCGATGTCCTGGAAGGACGTCGAGCGGGCTCGGCTCACCGAAGAGGTGGGCATGGGGCAGCCGGTCGGGTACACGGCGCACGAGAAGCGCCTGATCGCCACCCACGAGTCGGGACACGCGACGGCCGCGCACCTGGTGGCGCCCGACCGTCGGCTCGAGGTGCTCACGATCATCAAGCGGCGTTCGGCGCTCGGGCTGCTGGCCCACGGGGACCGTGAGGAGGTCTTCACCCGATCGAGCAAGGAGTTGCTGGCCCTCATCCAGATCGCGCTGGCCGGGCAGTGCGCCGAGGAGATCTTCTTCGGTGACGTGTCGACCGGGCCGGGCGGCGACCTGCTCTACGCCACGAACCTGGCCGCCGAGATGATCGGCTCGTCCGGGATGGTCGGCACGCTCGTCAGCTACGCCGCAGTCCAGAACAGTGCCTTCTCCGACACGAACATCGTCGGCCGGGTGCTGGGCGACCCCGACGGCCGGAGCCGGGTCGAGGCCCTGCTCCAGGAGCAGAAGCAGCTGATCCGCGCCCGGCTGGTGGAGAACCGCCATCTTCTCGAGGCGCTCCGGGACGCCCTGCTCGACCGGGACGAGTTGATCGGGCCGGAGATCACCGCCGTCCTCGAGGCCGCCCACGCCGCCGAACCGAAGGTGGTCACCGAGGTCATCGACCTGCGGGACGAGGCGGTCACCGTCCAGACGTAGGCTCGGCGGGGTGCAGCCCGGGGAGCAGGTTGCCGCGCCGGCGGATCACGGGGGCGGATCGATCCTGTTCCGGGGGGCCGGTGTCGCCGTCGGGTTCGGGCTCGGCGTGTTGCTCGGGCTGATCGGGGCGTTCCTCGTGCCGAGCGGCCTGACCGGCATCTCGATCGCGATCGCGCTGGTCGGCAACCTGCTGGCCGGACGGCTGGCCTCGCTGAGCACCGGTAGCCGGCTCGGGGCGTTCGCCCCGGCGCTCGGCTGGTTCCTCGTCCTGGTCTGGGGCATGGTCCACGGTCCCGGCGGAAGCCTCGTCCTCGCCTACCCCGTCGGCGACGGCAACCTGCTCGGAGTCGCGTGGGGGTTCATGCTCGGCGGCGCCGTCGGCGCGCTGCTGCCGATTCTCTGGGGCGGCCGCCCGATCCGCCGGCCGGACCGGGTCCGGATCGCCGCCCCAGCTCAGGTGAACCCCCCGCCGGGTCCCTGATCCCGGCGAGTGGGCGGTCTGCCCGGGGCAATCCGCCCAGTCGCCGCGTGGAAGATCAGCACAATCGCCCACTCGAGCCAGCCGACATGCGCTGCTGAGCCCGCCGGCTTCACCGGGCGGCCAGCGCTGCCGACAAGGCAACCGTGACCGAAAGCGCGGACGTCGCGTTCGACCCGGAGACCGACGCCGAGCACGCGGCCGTCGTCCTGCGGATCGGGGGCGGGCGCTACGCGCTGGCCATGTCGGCGGTGGCCGAGGTCGGCCGGCCCCCGGTCCTGACCCGGGTACCGGGCGTCCCGAGCTGGTCGGCCGGGGTGGCGAACTGGCGCGGCCGGATCCTCGCGGTGCTCGATCTGCGCCGGCTGCTCGGCAACGAGTCCGGGTCCGCGTTCGGCGGCTCGCGGTTGGTGGTGGCCAGCCACGAGGGGATCACGCTAGGCCTGCTGACCGATGGGGTCGACGGGGTGATCACGGTGCCTGGGGACCTCGATCCGCCCCCGGTGACGCTGACCGACACGGCAGCCGCACTGATCGCGGGTCAGGTCCTCGACGCGCAGGGCCCCATCGCGGTCCTGAACGTCGCCGCAGTGTTCCGGCTGCGCGACTCCCTGCCCCGGGTGCGACGCGGTTGAGCCGACTGGGCTACAGCCGGGCTGCCCGGCGCCCGATGCCTTCGACAGGAACACGCGGCGTTCGGGAGGACAGGTGGACTTCTCCAAGCGGCTGACCCGGGTGGCGGCCGTCGCGACCTGGGGCAGCCTGGCGTTGGCAACGGCCGCCGGTTTCCTGCTGTCGCGCGAATCCGGTGGCCTCATCCGCGTGCACCTTCAGCCCTTCCTGATCTGGAACGGGCTCGGTCTGATCAACGCGATCGCGCTCAGCGTGCTGCCTGCGCTGCACTCGGTGAGCTCGCATGTCCGCGACAAGATCACCAGCTACCGGGTCGTCCTGCTCTCCACCGACATGATCTTCGTTACCGGCACCCTCGCGGTAGCGGGAGGGGTCCGTGGCCCGTTCTGGATCCTCTACATCCCGGTCGTGCTCTTCGCGGCCGTGAGCATGCGTCAGTGGCAGAGCATGGTCTTCGGTGCGCTCGGGTCGATCGGCTTGCTCGTCGGATCCGCGGCAGCACACACCCTGGCCCTCGCCGACGCCGGGTGGCTCGTCCTGATCGTGCCGCTGTTTCCGATGATCGCCTGGTTCAACGGCACGCTCGCCGGCTCCGTCTGGACCATGCGGCGCTTCGCCCGGGATGAGCGCGATGCGCTCCAGGCGCGGGTCGAGGACCTGTCCGCCGCCCTGGCCCGGGCCGCCGAAGGAGACCTCGCGGTCAGCCTCGACGAACAGCCCGCGACCGCGTCGTCGGACGAAGCGGTCTCCACCTTGTCCCGCTCCTTCGCCCACACGCTGTCGAACCTGCGATCCCTCGTCGGTCAGATCCGCTCCGGTGGCGAGCAGATCGGCGCGGCGGCCGGCGAGTTGCTGGCCACCGCCGAGGAGCACGCCGCTTCGGCCACCCAGCAGTCCTCCGCCGTGTCGGAGACCACCTCCACCATCGAGGAACTGGCCGCCACCGCGGCGCAGATCGCCGAGACGGCGGAGGCCGTCGCGCGCTACGCGGCGGAGACCCTCCGGCATGCGGAGGAGGGGCGCACCGCGGTCTCGGCCAGTGTGGACGCGATGGACACGATCGCGAACCGGGTCGACTCGATCGCCTCGCGGGCCCTCAGCCTCGGCGAGAAGAGCCAGGAGATCGGCCGGATCCTGGAGGTCATCGACGACCTGGCCGACCAGACGAACCTGCTCGCACTGAATGCGGCGATCGAAGCCGCGCGGGCCGGCGAGCACGGGCGCGGCTTCGCCGTTGTCGCGTCCGAGGTGCGAAAGCTCGCGGAACGGGCGCAGGAGTCGACCGGTCAGATCCAGGCGATCGTCAGCGAGATCCAGACCGAGACCAACGCGACGATCATCGCCAGCGAAGAAGGCGCCAAGGAGGTCCGCAACGGGTCGACCCTGGCGCGGGGCGTCGTGGACGCGCTCGAGCGGATCTCCGGCATGGTCGACGAGACGACGACCGCGGCGAAGGAGATCTCGATCGCCACCCAGCAGCAGCGCTCGGCTTCGGACCAGGTCGTTGCGGCCATGACCCAGGTCTCGGACGTTTCCCGGCAGTACGCGGTGGGATCCAAGCAGGCCGCGGCCGCCGCCGCCCAGCTCAACGTCCTCGCGGCCGAGTTGCGTGCCTCGATCGCCCAATTCAAAGTCGCCTGACCCCGGTCGGCCCGTTCGGTGAAGTCGGCGCGGCCGATCGCCGACATCTAACTGGACCGATCGGAGCACCAGCCCGGGGCCGGAAGGTGGCAGATGCGCACGCGCGGAGCTCGCATCGCCATCCCCGCTCCCCGCGGGGCGCCGGGCCGGCCGCCCCGCCCTTCCCTTCCGGTCCCCAGGTCGCTCGCACGGGAAGCCGCTCCCGGATCTGCGCCCCCCCAGCCCGCGGTCCCCGCCGCGCGGCCGCGGGCCGAGCCGAGCCCGACCGCCGAGTACCGGGCCCGGCTGCTCCGGATCGGTGAGCTCGTCACGCTCGGCTGCCTGTTGCTCGGCACCGTCGCGGCCACGGTCATGGTCCGCTTGCACGCGAGCGGCCCGCTGAGCCTGGCTGGATTGGCCGGGTGGGGGCTGCTCGCGTCCAGCTCGGCCCTCGGGCTGGCCATTGCCGCCTCCCGGCCCGGCCCGCGCCGCTCGCGTCCCGGATGGGCCGTCATGCTCGGACTGCTCGCCCTGCACCTCGCGGGTCTGACCGGCGTGGTGGCGAGCACCGGTGGGATAACGGGGCCCTACTGGGTGCTGTTCGTTCCGGTCGTGCTCCTGATCGGGGCCACCGTCGGGACACCGGCGGCGTTGAGCCTGGGCGCGCTGGCGTCAGGCGGCGTGTACGTGGCCGCCTGGGCATCGCATACGGCGCTCGGCGGCGCCGGCATGCTCCTCATCGTCATGCCGTTGTTTCCCACCGCCGGTTGGGCTTCGAGCGCCTTCTGCGTGGGCGCCCGGCAGGCGGCGCGGGACGCCGCCGCGCATCGCGCGGCCATCGCCCGCGACATCGACCAGTTGATCTCCCTGCTCGATGCCGTCTCCGCCGGTGACCTCACCCGAGTGCCGTCGTTGCCTCCCGATTCGCCGCCGGAGACCGCCCGGCTCGCGGTCGCCTTCGCCGACACGCTGCTCTCCTTGCGCCGGCTGACCCGCCGGCTTGCCGGGGTCGGCGGCCAGCTCGCCGCCAGTTCGGGCGAGGTGCTGCGGACGGCCCAGGGGCACGCCGACGCGGTGCAGCACCAGCACGAGGCGGTCCGGGAGACCGCGAGCACCATGGAACAGCTGGCCGGGACGGCGAGCGTCATCGCCGAAACCGCGGTGCGGGTGGCCGACTGTGCGCGCGACACGATGGCGCACGTCGACGCGGGGACCTCCGCGATTCAGGAGGCTGGCGTCGCGATGGACGCGATCGCCGTGCGGGTCGACGACATCACCGCCCGCGCGCGAAGCCTCGCCGAGCGCACCCGGCAGATCGGGGTCATCCTCGCCGGCATCGACGCCCTCGCGGTGCGAACGAATCGGCTTGCGCTCGGCGCGGCGATCGAGGCGGCCCGGGCCGGTGAGCACGGCGGGGGTTTCCGGTTCGTCGCGACCGAGATCCGTCGGCTGGCCGAGCGCTCGCGTGAGGTCACCGCCGAGGCCCGCCGCAGCCTGGAGACCGTCGCCGGCGAGGCTGACGGGACGGTCCGGATGGGGGAGGGCGGCGCGGTCGACGTCGCGTTCGGCGCCGACCGTGCGGCGTTGGTGGCCCTGGCCCTGCGCGACGTCGCCACCGAGGCCGCCGGGACCGTCGCCGCGGCCGCGGAGATCGCGCTGGCCACCCGGCAGCAGCAGGTGGCTGCGGACGGGGTGGCCTCGGCGATGGTTCAGCTCGGCACCACATCGGCGAGCTACCAGGAGGGTTCGCAGCGCTACCTGAGCTCCGCTGGGCAGCTGCGCGCCCTGGCGGAGGAACTGCGCGAGTCGCTCACCGGGTTCAAGGTCGCCTGAGCATGGCCGACGAAGTAAGGGTGAGCAGCAATGGCTGGCTGGGCTGACGATCCCGAGCTCGTCGCGACGTTCCGCGCCGAGGTCGAGGAACGCCTGGCGTCGCTGTCCGCCGGCCTGCTGCAACTCGAGGCCCACCCCGCGCCGCGCCAGGTGGTCGCCGGACTGTTCCGGGACGCACATACCGTCAAGGGCTCGGCCCGGATGCTCGGCCTGGACGGCGTCCTGCACGTCGCCCACCTGGCCGAGGATTTGCTCGGATCGTTGCGAGACGGCCGGTTCGAGGTTCGCCGGGACCTGGTCGACCTGCTGCTCGTCGCCTGTGACGGCATCGCGCGGTCCATGCCGGGTGCGGTCGCGCCGCTGGCCGCGACGGATCTCGTTCCGCTGACCGACGCGTTGCGTGGCGCGATCGCCGGGGACGACCCGGCGCAGGTCCCATCGCTCGTCACGGCCGAGCCGGACTCGGCCGAGGATGACGAGCATGACGAGAGCGTGCGGGCTCGGGCCACGGATTCGGTCCGGGTCGCGGCCGGAAAGGTCTACGACCTGCTCGACGTCGTCGGCGAGGCGGAGCTCGATGTGCGCCGGGTGGAGCGGGCAAGCGGCGCTTTGGTCGGGCTCGCTCAGGAGCAGCTTCGGTGGGTCAAGGCGCTCCGGGAGGCGCTTCCCGGCGCCGGGCTCCCGCAGGACGCCGAGTTGGCCCTGCACCGGCTCGTGGGGACCGGTGACGCGCTCGGCAATGCGGCCGGCGATCTTCGGGAGTTGGTCGACGAGGCGCATGGCCGGCTGGCGGAGGTGCGCGACGGGGCAATGAGCCTCGCGATGGTGCCGGTCCGCCGGGTGGTGGCCGCGTTCCCGCGCCTGGTCCGGGACGTTGCCGCAACGACCGGACGGGATGTCCGGTTGGTGCTGACCGGGCAGGAGGTCGAACTCGACAAGCAGGTGCTCGACGGCGTCGCCGATGCGCTCAAGCACCTCGTCATCAATGCGGTCGATCACGGCTGCGAGCTACCTGAGGTGCGGGCCGCCGCCGGCAAGCGGACCCAGGCGACGGTCACCGTCGCGGCCCGAAGCGCCGGAGGGACGGTGGTGCTCGAAGTCAGCGACGACGGCGCCGGCGTCGACGAGGACGAGGTGCGCGCCGCCGCGGTACGCCACGGACTGATACCCGCCGACTCGACGGTCAACGGCCCCGCCCTGCTACAGCTGCTGTTCGCCCCGGCGCTGTCCACCTCCCGGGTTGTTACCGAGACCTCCGGTCGCGGCGTTGGGCTTGACGTGGTGCGGCTCGCCGTCGAGGACCTGGGAGGCAGCGTCGAGGTGAACACCGTGCCCGGCCGCGGCACTTCTTTCGTGCTCACCCTTCCGGTGACCCTCGGCGTGCTGCGCTGCCTCGTCGCTCGGGTGGGCGACGAGCGTTACGCGATCCCGGTTCCGGGCGTGGCCGAGTCGATCGGCTTGCGTAACGCCGAGATCCACCAGGTCGCCGGTACCGCCGTCGTCGTGCGGCATGGCATGTCGGTGCCACTGCTCGACCTCGGTCGGGCTCTAGACGTGGCCGGCGAGCGTGCCCCGACCGCCGCGCTCGTCGTTCGCCACGGCGAACGGCTCGTGGCCTGGGCCGTCGACCGGCTCGAAGGCGAGCTCGAGCTGGTAGTCAAGGACCTCGGACCTTTCCTGGGTCGGCTGCCGTTGGTGACGGGGGCGACGATCGACAGCGACGGAAGCGTCGTCTGCCTGCTCGACCTGCGCGAGCTCGGCGACCGGGTCACCGGCGGTACCGGCGGGCTGGGGAGTTCGATGCCAGTCGAGCGCGAGGCCGGCGATACCCCGGCGATAAAGCCCGCGCGTATCCTCGTCGTCGAGGATTCGGTTGGAGTCCGGGAGCTCGAGCGGGTCATCCTCCAGGGAGCTGGCTACGAGGTGGTCACCGCCGTCGACGGGCTCGAAGGGGCGGCGCAGTTGCGTGAGGACCCGGTCGACCTCGTCCTGTCCGACATCGAGATGCCCGGCATGGACGGCTTCGCGCTCACCCGAACCATCCGCCGCACACCGCGCTGGGAGCAGGTGCCGGTGATCATCATGACGTCGCGCGGTGACGAAGCCGACCAGCGGGCCGGTCTGGAAGCCGGCGCCGACGCCTACCTGCTCAAAGGCCAGTTCGACCAGGCCCAGCTCGTCGACACCGTCCGCCGGTTGCTCGGCCGCTGATCCGGCCCGTGAGGAGACCCGAATGCCTTCCGTAGTCATCGCCGACGACAGCGCAACATTGCGCCGGATCGTGACCTCCGTGCTCACCCGTGAGGGCTATGACGTGCTGGCGGTCGAGAACGGGATCGAAGCGGTGCAGGCGGTATTCCGCAGCCAGCCCGACGCCGTCGTGCTGGACGTCCAGATGCCCCGGGTGTCCGGGTACGTCGCCGCCCGTCTGCTCAAGGACGACTGGCAGACCGCGGATATTCCGGTGATCATGCTCACCTCGCTGGATGCCGCCAGCGATCGCTACTGGGCCGTGCAGACTGGCGCCGACCGGTATCTCACCAAGGACTTCGAAGCACCCGAACTGGCGGCAGCCGTGAGCGAGGTCATTGCCGCTGCCGAGACCGCGCGCGGCGGACGGCCCGTGCTGCGTCCCGACCCGCTCGAGTTGTCCGACGACGACGTGTTGACTCGGGTGTGCGACCTCCTCGACCGCAAGCTGTTCGAAACTTCGGTGGCCGCCGAGGTCACCGCGCTGGCTGCCACGGCGCGCGGATTCGAGCAAACCGTCGCGGGCCTGCTCGAGGTGCTGGCCCGCTTCGTCGAGTACGACATCGCGACGGTGCTCCTGCTCGAGGAGCGCGCCGCATACGTCGGTGTCGCCCGCGACAGCTCGGTCGGACACTACGAGGAGAACCTCAGCGCGGCCGCCGAGGCGGCCGCAGCCTCGGCCGAGCTCGAGATCTCGGTCGGCAGTCTGGACGTCCGGCTGGCTGACGCCGAAGGACATCTTGGGGCGGAGGACGACGCCCGCATGTCCACGTTCCTGTCAATGCCGCTGCGCGGACACGGGGGGCATGTCATGGGCGTACTCGCGCTGTCGAGTGCGACGAAGAACGCATTCGGCGAGACTGCCCTCGCCACCCTTCGCCTGATCGACGGGCCGGCGGCGATCGTCATCGACAACGCCCGGCTCTCCGGCGCCCGCACGTCCTGAACCGCCGAGGTACGTCGTACCTAGCCCAGCCCGCCATTGGGTAGATAGGGCGACATCGGACCGATCGGTCCGGCGACACAGCGCGTCCCCGCGGGGCGCATCGCCAGGCCCGCCTCGAGGACGACGTCCAAGGCCCACTGCTGCTGCTGGCACATCCAGCGCACCTCGACCTCGGGCTCGGTCGTCTCGGCGAGCGCGGTCCACAGCAGCCGGGCCGCGGCGTCCTCGGTCGTCGCGCCCAACACCACCGGACCTGACTCGGAGGCCACCAGGTACCCGCGTCCGCGGGCATCTTCGGTGATGAACAGACCCCGTCCGGATGCCGCCATGAATTCCAGATCGGGTCCGTGCGGCGCTCCGCGTCGGGACCGGGCGATCGCTTCGACGAAGTCCCGGTCGTCCGTGTACGACCCAGATCGCACATCGTCGATCGCCGGTGCTCGCGCCCGGTCAAGCGTTCCCTTCGCGGTGAATGTCGGCCGCAGCTCGAACCCGGCTGCCCGGTATCGCCGCAGGGCCTTGGGGTCGTCGCTGGCGCAGATCGCACCGGTCCCGCCGAACGTGCTCATCGTCGCCTCGAGCAGGCGCCGCCCCACTCCCCGGCTCTGCATGCGGGTCGCCACCGCAAGCAGGGACAGGAACCACAACGGTCCGCGACGTGTCGCCAGGCCGATCCCGACGATCTCCCCTGCGCACTCCGCGACGAACGCTCCGGCCGGATCGTGGGCCACGCAGTGGGCGAGCCGGCGCCTGCCCCGATCGCGCAGGCCGTCATCGAGTTCGGGCATGTCCCAGCCATAGTGGCGGCCGGCCTCGCGCAGGGCGTGGTAGGAGACCTCCTGGGCGGCCGGGACGTCATCGACGCTCAGTGGCCGCACTCGCACGTCGTCCATGCCGCGACGTTAGGGCTTGCCAGGAAATAACCCAGGCGAGTTAGTTACATAGATATGATTCCTGGGCGCACCGAGTAGTTCCACTCTCCGTGGAAGCTGTGGGGCTTGAGGACCTGGCCGACCGCCGCCATCTGCGCGTCGGTGACTTTGAC